>NZ_DATHXO010000173.1:0-2071 GCF_035459645.1 Schnuerera sp. | reverse complement strand
ATTATAGTCAGAAAGTAATGGATTTTCATGAACTCCCCAATTTCTCATAAAATAAACATCCTCTAATTTTAAAGGTGCTATCCTTACCCTTTTCCCTACTATCTCCATTTAGATTCCTCTTTCTTTATCATAATTAGTGAAATTAATACTTCGAAAAAGGTATAACCTTCTCCGAAGTATTGATTTATTTTCTACATAAACTCTTCTCATTATATTTATCAGTTTCAATATAATGTTTACCCAACTGCATAATTAACTAACTATGCTCTTATATTCTCCTTATTGAGAAATTTAGTAAATTCTTTTTTCCAAACTAATTCTACATTTCCCGTTGGACCGTTTCTATGTTTTGCAATTATTACTTCTCCAATATTTTTCTTTTCTGAATCCTCATGGTAGTATTCATCTCTATATAGGAAAAGTACTACGTCTGCATCTTGTTCTATGGCCCCAGACTCTCTCAAGTCTGAAAGAATAGGTCTATGATCAGAACGAAGTTCTGGTGCACGGGAAAGCTGTGATAATGCAATTACTGGACAATTCATTTCCTTCGCTAAAGCTTTAAGTCCTCTAGATATTGAAGATATTTCCTGTTGTCTATTCTCTTGTCTGCTATCCGATTGCATCAATTGCAAATAATCTATAACAATCAGATCTAAACCCTTTTCTATTTTTAACCTTCTGCATTTTGCTTTCATCTCCGTAAGAGATATTCCTGCTGTATCATCGATAAATATTTTAGCTTTAGATAAAGGGCTCATGGCATCAATTATTTTAATCCATTCTTCTTCAGTTAGTCTCCCGCTAATTATTTTCTGTAAATCCACATGAGAAACTGAACTAATCATTCTTTGAACCAACTGTTCTTTAGACATTTCAAGAGAAAATACAGCAACACTTGCATCAGCTTTAATAGATGAATTAGTAGCTATATTGATTCCAAGAGCAGTTTTACCCATAGAAGGTCTTGCTGCCAAAAGAATAAGATCAGAATTTTGCATCCCAGATAATTTATTGTCTATATCGATAAATCCTGTAGTAAGTCCTGTTAATTCTCCTTGATGAGCTGCCATTTCCTCAATCTTTGAAAAGCTGTCTAATAATACTTCTTTTATAGGAGCAAAACCTTCTCTATGACGCCCCTGGGTAATATCAAATATATTTTTTTCTGCTTCTTCAATTATACTATTGACTTCCTCGCTACCTTCATAACTTTTTGCCATTATGTCATCACAAGATTTTATCAAACGTCTTAATATGGATTTTTCCTCTACTATATCACAATAATATTTTACATTTGAAGTTATGGCTACTCCACCTGATAAATCAGCAAGGTAAGTAACTCCTCCTAAACTTTCTAAAGTCCCTCTTTTTTTTAATTCTTCCGATAAAGTAATAAGGTCTACAGGTTCATTTCTATTGAATAGTTCTATTATAGCTCGAAATATTTCTTTATTTGCTTCTTTATAAAAATCCTCAGGATGAAGCTGCTCTATAGCAGTATTTATAGCTTCTTTGTTTAATATCATAGCTCCTAAAACTGATTGTTCAGCTTCTAAACTATGAGGTGGGATTTTTCCCAATGCATATGCTTCTATTTAAATCACCCCATTACTCTTCTATTACTTTCACTTTCAAACTAGCAGAAATTTCAGGATAAACTCTTACATCAACTGTTGTAACCCCTATAGCTTTAATATTGTCTTTTAATTCAATTTTTCTTCTATCAATATTTATTTTATGTTGTTTTTTCAATCCTTCAGCAATATCCTTAGAAGTTATAGAACCAAAAAGTCTGCCTCCCTCTCCTGCCTTTCCTTTCAACTTTACTGTTAAGTTCTCTATTTTTTCTTTTAATTTAATAGCTTCTTGATAAGCTTCTTTCTCCTTTGTTTCTTCCGCCTTTTTCCTTTCTTTCCATTTCTTCATATTTCCAGGTGTTGCTTCTATAGCCATATTTCTTGGCAGTAAAAAATTTCTTACATATCCATCCTTAGCATTTACTAATTCTCCTGCTTTTCCTAATCCTTTCACATCTTTTAATAAAATTATTTTCATTCTTCTTCACCTT
>NZ_DATHXO010000172.1:0-2042 GCF_035459645.1 Schnuerera sp. | reverse complement strand
TTGTGTGCCCAGCATGGGCAACAACTTGGTGGTGAAAGTCCACTACGGGCTTGGTAGTAGGAACCGTTAGCTAAGAGCAAGGGTGTCCACGGCGACGTGGAATCTGAAGGAAGCTAGAGGCAAAGTCCCGAACTGACGAACAGAAACCATATCAGGCTGAAGTAGAGTGGACGAGTTTGCAATACAAAACAAAGTCCAATACTACCCGAACTCTATACAGTAAATATGGCAGTTACATGGGATGAAAGTTGTTGTTCTTACCTGGGGAGGTCTCATGGACAAGGGAAAACAGAGTATGAACCTTGGTTGAAACAAGATTTGTCATGAGAAGTCAGCAGATGCCATAGTACCATGGAAATCTAGATTTCATGGGAAGGGTTGAACCATAGGAGATGAAGTCAATGAAAATTACTGAGAACACGATTGAATGCAGAAAACAGAATAATGACACCATCACCAACCGTGGAGATAGTGTGGAACACGAAGTACACGGAAATGGGCAAAGTGTTTCAAGGATAATTGAAAAGGATGACATCAATACCAACAAACCAACGGTAAAGATTTTAGAACAAATCCTCTTACGAGATAATATGAATAACGCCTATTTAAAGGTTAAAAGAAACAAAGGAGTAGGTGGAGTTGATAAGATGGAAATAGATGAACTTCTAGAACATTTGAAAACCCACCGAGAGGAAATTCTAAAATCTTTGCTAGAGGGTAGCTACAAACCATATCCAGTAAAACGAGTAGAAATACCCAAAGAAAATGGTAAAACTAGAAAATTAGGAATACCAACACTAACAGATAGGGTAATCCAACAGGCAATCCTACAGGTTTTAAGTCCCAGATATGAGGAACAATTTTCAGACACAAGCTATGGATTTAGACCCAATAGAGGTTGTCATGACGCATTAAAGAAATGTCAAGAATATGCAAATCGAGGATATTGGTATGTTATCGATATGGATTTAGAAAAATTCTTTGATACTGTAAATCAATCTATGCTTATAGAAATTTTATCAAGAACAATAAAAGATAATAGGGTAATATCTCTAATTCATAAATTCCTAAATGCAGGAATTATGGACGATGGAATGTTCATAAAAAGTGATGAAGGAGTACCCCAAGGGGGCCCCCTTAGTCCACTACTAGCAAATATTATGTTAAATGAACTAGACCAGAAATTAGATGACTGGGGCTATTTATATGTAAGATATGCGGATGACCTTTTAATATTTACAAAAAGTAAAAGAGCAGCTGAAAGACAATATGAAAGAGCTAGTAAATATATAGAAGGTAAATTAAAACTCAAAATAAATAAAGAAAAGACCCAAATATCTAAGTTAAGTCAAATAAAATATCTAGGATACGCCTTTTATAAATATGGTGGAAAGTGCAGATTGAGAGTACACCCTAAAAGCATCAAAAAACTAAAAGATAAACTAAGAACTGTAACAGGTAGAAGTAATGGCATGAGCATAGAAGGAAGAAAAATAAAACTCAATCAAATAATAAGAGGTTGGGTACAATATTTTAAATTAGCAGATATGAAAAGTATTATGCAAGACATTGACGAATGGTTAAGAAGAAGAATTAGAATGATAACATGGAAAAGATGGAAGAAGGTTAAAACAAAAGGTGAAAACCTTCAGAAACTTGGAGTAGCCAAAGGAAAAGCATGGCAATGGGCAAATACAAGAAAAGGCTACTGGCACATAGCCAACAGCCATATACTTGCAACAACCCTAACTAATGCTAGGTTTGAAAAACAAGGATATTTAAGCTTTTATAAATATTACCTTGAAGTCAGAGTGTAAACTATGGAACCGCCGTATACGAGAACCGTACGTACGGTGGTGTGGGAGGCCAGTAGATAAAATAATTATCTACTTCCTACCCGATTCACTAATTATGATAAAGAAAGAGGAATCTAAATGGAGATAGTAGGGAAAAGGGTAAGGATAGCACCTTTAAAATTAGAGGATGTTTATTTTATGAGAAATTGGGGAGTTCATGAAAATCCATTACTTTCTGACTATAAT
>NZ_DATHXO010000171.1:0-2928 GCF_035459645.1 Schnuerera sp. | reverse complement strand
TGAAATCCCCGTGCTACCTATTTTAGCTATTGTATCTCCTCTTTTAACTTGTGCTCCTTCACTGACTACTAAAGATGAATTATGTCCATATAGAGTTACAATACCTCCACCATGATCTATCATTATAGTTTTACCATAACCTCCTAAAGTACCAGAATATATAATTGTTCCATCGTTTGCTGCAATAACATTTGTACCAGTAGGTGCAGGAATATCAATACCTGTATGTAATTTTTTTGTCTTAAAAACTGGATGTATTCTATAGCCATAAGGAGAACTTATCCTAGTATGACCAGGTACAGGCCAAGACATAACTCCACCAGAATAAGGCCCTTCTACTCTTTGCAATTTAACTATTTTAGAATCAATTTCCTTAGCAAATTTAATTAGTTTATCTTCTTCTTCTTCAAGTATCTTGTCATTTTGTAATAACTCTTCCATATACAATTTTTTAGCTCTATTAGCTCTAGCTAGTTCCTGTTTTCTATCATCCAGCTTGTTTCTAGTTACTTCTACAGATGCTCTTTTAGCTTGTAACTCAGTTTTCTTATTGTTTATAATATCTCTCTGATCTTTCATATACTTTATCAATTCTACATCATGATTTACTATGGATTGAACCATATCTTTTCTAGATAAAAAATCTCCTATATTTGCTGCAGCCAATAATACTTCTAAATATCCAACATCCCCATTTTTATACATTACTCTTAGTCTAGAATTAAAAGTATCTTGCTTATCTCCAATTTTTTCTTCTGCTTCCTCTAGCTCCTCCAATGTTTTGTCTATATCTTCATTTAATATTTTCAAGTCTTTTTCTACTTTTTCCAATTCAACAGTTGCATCGGATACTTGCTTGTCCAATTTTGCTATTTCACTTTCTACATCCTTCATTTGATTACCTAAGTTTTTTTTCTCTTTCTCAATTTTATCTAATTCTTGTTGGGTCTCTTTTTGTTGTTTTTTCAAATCTTCTAAAGTATTATCAGCAAAAACTAAAGCATAATTAAAAAATAAGACTAAAGCCAATATAAAGTATATACCTTTTTTCTTTTGAGCCAATTTTCCAACCTCCCTTTTATGCATTTAAAAATCTTTTTAAAGAAACAAGACTTCCTAAAGCCCCTATTCCTGTCCCCATTGCAATAAACATAATTGATATATCTTTTATTAACGCTGCAGGTGGCACTAAATATACAGTAAATAGTACATATAATTTATCGCTAACCCTATTGAAGAAATATCCATAGCCATAGTTGACAATTAGAATAGATATAATTGCTCCAATAAGACCAAAGAGCAAGCCTTCTATAATAAAAGGTCCTCTAATATATCCATTAGTAGCCCCTACATATTTCATGATATCTATTTCTCGTCTCCTAGCTGTTACAGTTATCTTTATAGTATTTGATATTATAAATACTGAAACAAATACTAGTATAGCTATTATAAACAATCCTCCACCTCTTACATAGTTAGCAAAAAGGACTAATTTTTCTATAATATCCTTATTGTATTTTATCTCCTCTATTCCTTGTAATCCTTTAACCTTATCCACAACTCTATCTGCATATTCAATATCTTCTAATTGTACTATTATTGTATTTGGTAAAGGATTTGTTTCTAATCCTTCTAAAAGGTATGCATCCTCTTCCCATTCTTCTTTCATAATTTCTAAAGCTTGTTCCTTGGACTGAAAAATTACGGATAAAACGCCTTCCGTACCTTTAGCTTCATTTTCAATTCTATCTAGTTGTTCTCCAGTAATATTGTCTTCTAAAAATATTTGAACTTCATCAAATTTATTTTTTGTATCTATTACCACATTATTTATACTCAATATCATAATTAAAACAAGACCAAGGATTATTAGTACAGCTGTAATAGAACCAACAGAAGCCAATCCCATGCCTCTATTTCTCCACATCCCTTGGAATCCTTGCTTAATAATGTTTTTAAGAATTCGAAAACTCATGCTCATACACACCCTTCTCTTCGTCTCTTATTACCCTGCCTCCTTCAATGGCAATAACTCTCTTTTTCATTATGTCTACTATATCTTTGGCATGTGTCGCCATTAGTACAGTAGTTCCACGCCTATTAATGTCTCTAAGTACTTTCATTATCTCCCAAGCAGTATCCGGGTCTAAATTCCCTGTAGGCTCGTCCGCTATTAATACAGGTGGGCTGTTAACTATAGCTCTTGAAATAGCAACTCGCTGATGTTCTCCACCTGACAGCTCATCAGGATAACAATGAGCTTTTTTACTCAAATCTACCATACTTAAAACCATTGGAACATTTCTTCTAATATCTTTTGGGTGTGCTCCAATAATCTCCATAGCAAAGGCTACATTTTCATATACAGTTTTATTAGATAATAATCTAAAATCTTGAAAAACAACTCCTACATTCCTCCTAATATAAGGAATTCTTCTATTTTTAACTTTGGTAATATCTTTCTCATTTAAATATATCTTTCCTTCAGTAGGGTCTTCTTCCTTTAATATAAGTTTAATTAAAGTAGATTTACCTGCACCACTAGGCCCAACTATAAAAACAAACTCACCTTTTGATATGCTTAAATTTATATTAGATAATGCTTTTACTCCATTTTTATATTTTTTGCTTATATTAATAAACTTGATCAAAAATTTTCACCTCTATGTATTAGGACTTTTTCATATCTTTATAATATGATTATAACATAATTAATATATGATTCTATTTAAAATCATTAAATCCTCTTTTTTTATAAATTTTTTCACCTTATTTTACATATTCGCTTTAATAATATATTATAATATAAGCTGAACAATAAATAAACAGTAAAGGGTGGTAATTTTGGATAAAAAAGTATTAAGAGATAAAATGCTTGAAGAAAGATCCAAACTTTCTCATGAGGAAATAATGATTAAATCTAGGGCC
>NZ_DATHXO010000170.1:0-4706 GCF_035459645.1 Schnuerera sp. | reverse complement strand
GGGTGCAGCTCCCGGCCGACCACCCCGTTGCCACTAAGGCGACTGATTACTTCGAGCTGCACTGGAACCATGGCCCGGACAGCAACCCGGTACTCAGCCTGCCGTGGGCAAGGTGGCAGGAAGCGTCCAGGTTCCGTTACTGGCAGTACCGGGTGATGGAAGCCACAGGGCTTTCCACTTTCTGAGGAACCCTTTCTTCTTGGTGAACGTTTTGTATGTTGAAAAAATATTATAATTTAAATTAATAAAGCTGGCGGTATTTCTACGTCAGCTTTATTAATTTAAATATAGCTTTTTAGTATTTTGATATTATAGTATAATATAATATATTATATTACCAATATAAGGAGGATATGGAATGCAGAAAAAATTTTTAATACCAGTAGTAATAGTAGTTATAATTATAGCAATGTTTGCTGGGAATTATAACAAATTAGTTACTGGCGATGAAAAGGTAACCAGTGCTTGGGCACAAGTAGAAAATCAACTTAAACGTAGAGCAGATTTAATACCCAGTCTAGTAAGTACAGTAAAAGGTTATGCCAGTCATGAGCAAGAAGTATTAACGGGTATAACAGAGGCAAGGACAAAATTTAATTCTGCTAATACACCTGCTGAATATTCAGAGGCCAATGCAGAATTTAATAGAGCTTTAACGAATTTATACGCTGTAGTTGAAAACTATCCAGAATTAAAGGCCAGTGAAAATTTTACTGAGTTACAATATGAATTGGCAGGGACTGAAAATAGAATTGCAACAGAACGTATGAGATATAACGAAACTGTACAAAATTTTAATACAACCATAAGGAGATTTCCAACCAATATAATCGCTAATATATTTGGATTTGAGATAAGACAATATTTTGAAATAGATTCAGAAGATGTAGAAGTTCCAGAAGTGAGTTTTTAGGTGATTAGCATGAGAAAAAAATTAGTTTTGTTATTTTTTTTATTTATCCTAATATTAACAAATAATAATTTAGTTTTAGCTGCACAATTTGAATATCCTGAACCTAGTTATTCTTTCTATGTATATGATGAAGGGGGAATAATAGATACTAATATAGAAGAATATATTATTGAGACCAATAAAGAATTATATAAAAAAACAGGAGCTCAAATAGTAGTTGCAAGTATAGTTGATTTAAAAAATTTAGATATAAGACAATATTCTAGTGGATTATTTGAGAAATGGGGTATAGGTAGTAGAGAATATGATAATGGTTTATTAATAATGGTAGCACCAGAAGAAAGAGAAATTTGGATAGAAGTTGGCTATGGATTAGAAGGACCGTTACCTGATAGCAAAGTAGGAAATATTATTAATAACTCTGTACTTCCATTTTTTAAGGAAGATAATTATTCAGAAGGTATATTATTAGGATTTAATGAAATAATTAATGAAGTAGAAAAAGAATATAATATTGAATTAGGGCGTGAAAATATTAATGAAGAATTATATTATTTTGAGAATCCATATGCTGATTTAAGCCCATTTAGTGGGATTAGGAAAATCATATTACTTATAGGGATAATAATATTCTTATTTATAGATTTCAAATTTTTCAATGGATTTTTAACCTATGCCCTATTACGTGGAATTAGATTTGGAGGATCCAGCCGTGGAGGTAGAAGTGGCAGATCTTCTGGTGGAGGCGGAAGGTCTGGTGGAGGCGGTGCTGGTGGTAGATGGTAAGAAAGGATGAAATTATGAAAAAGATAATCTCAATAATTATTCTAATGGTTTTGATAATTACAGGATGTTCTACTGTAGAAAAACCTAATGACAGTAGTGGTGAAAAATTAATAGTATATACATCTTTTTATCCATTAAATTTTTTAGCTGAAGAAATAGGTGGGACCAATATTGATTTAAGAATGGTAATACCAAATGGTGTAGATTCCCATGACTATGAACCTTCTATGAAACAATTAAAGAACATAGAAGAAGCTGATATATTTATATATAATGGAGCAGGTTTTGAAAATTGGGCAGACAAATTGATAGGTACAATAATTGATGAAGATAAAGCATTAAAAGCTAGTGATGAAGTTAAATTAATTGAAACCAATGGTATTGCCGATCCACATATATGGTTAAATCCACAAAATATGAATAAAATAGGAGAAAAAATTAAGGATAGGCTTATATTTTTAGACGAAAAAAATAAAGATGAATATGAAAAGAATTTTAATGAATTGTCTAAAAGGTTAAACGAATTAGATAATCAATTTTTAAAAAAGTTGGAACATAAAAATAAAGATGCTATACTTGTCTCTCATGCAGCTTTTGCTTATATGGCAGAAAGATATGATTTTGATCAAATATCTGTTGCTGGTATAAGTCCAGAACAAGAACCTAGCCCTAAAACTATTGCAAATATTATAGAAATAGTTAAAGAAGAAGATTATGAATATATCTTTTTAGAAACTTTAGCAAATCCAAAGACTGTAGATATAATTGCAGAAGAAACTGATTTAAAAACTATTATATTAAATCCAATAGAAGGTTTAACTGAAGGGGAACAAACTAGTGGAGAAGATTATATATCCATTATGTATAATAATCTAGAAAATTTGAAAAAGGCTTTGGTGAATTAATATGGATAAAAATATACTAGAAGTAGATAATTTAAGTTTTAGCTATGGCTCAAATAAAGTATTAAAAGATGTAAGTTTTAGAATTGAAGAAGGGGACTTTGTAGGGATCATAGGGCCTAATGGCTCAGCTAAAAGTACCCTTCTAAAATTGATGGTGGGATTATTGAAACCAGACGAGGGTACAGTAAAATTATTTGGGGAAAGAATTGAAGAATTTAAAGATTATAAAAAAATGGGTTATATATCTCAGAATGCTCGTGACTTTAATCAAATGTTTCCTGCTACAGTAGAAGAAGTTATTGCAGCTAACCTTTATTTAAATAGGAGTCTATTTAATAGATTTAAAAAAGAGGATAACCAAAAAATAGAAAGGGCTTTAAAAATTGTAGAAATGGAAGAATTCAAAAAAAGAAAAATAGGCAATCTATCTGGTGGACAAAAACAAAGAGTTTTTATTGCAAGAGCACTGGTAAACAACCCTCAAATACTTTTTATGGATGAACCTTTAGTTGGAGTAGATTTAGACTCTCAAAATAAATTTTATAATCTAATGGATAAGTTGAATAGAGAGCATAATATTACATTAGTAATGGTTTCGCATGATATAGGAGTTATATCAAAAAAGGTTAATAAAATATTTTGTCTATCAAAAGGCAATGTTTATAGTCATAATTCTAACCAAAGTATTTGTATTGATATGTTTAAAGATGTATATGGAGATAATATGAACATATTATTCCACGAACATTAGGAGGAAAACTATGCTTACTTATGGATTTATGCAAAAATCATTTATTATGGGAATCATGATATCCTTAATAGCACCTACAATAGGATATTTTTTAGTACTAAGAAGACAATCTATAATAGGGGATACTTTATCCCATGTAGCTTTATCTGGCGCAGCTTTTGGTATGGTAACTAAAACATATCCTGTATATACTGCTATTTTATTTTCTATATTGGCAGCACTTGGAATAGAAGCATTAAGGAGAAAATTCGAAAATTATGCAGAACTATCCCTTGCTATTGTACTATCTGCGGGAGTAGGTTTAGCCTCTGTATTAATTAGCTTAGGAAATACCCAAGGAATTTTATCTTATCTATTTGGAAGCTTGGCCCTTGTGTCCAGTCAAGATATATTTTTAGTAATTGGTTTAGGAGTTATGGTTTTTATAACTATAATCTTTTTTTATGAAGGATTGTTTTACATATCTTTTGATGAAGAAAGTGCCTATTTAGCGGGAGTCCCCAGCAAATTTATAAATTTGTTTTTTTCAATATTAGTTGCTTTAACTGTAGCAATTTCTATGAGAATAGTAGGAGTATTGTTAATCTCTTCTTTAATGGTTCTTCCAGTAGCTTCAAGTCTTTTGATTTCAAAGAGTTTTAAATCAGGACTTATATTATCCAATTTGTTTGGAATTATATCTGTAATAATCGGATTAACTCTTTCTTTTTATCTAGATATAGCACCAGGAGGAACTATTGTATTATCTGCATTATTGTTGTTGATAGTGGTTATAATAATAGAGAATATTAGAAAATAATAAAAAAAACCAGCATAAAGGGCTGGTTTTTTTTATTAAATTTTAAATTTTATATATTAAACCTGGAAAGAAGAAAACCAATTAAAGTTTTGAAAATAACTTATGTTAATCAATAAAATATTTTTAAAAATCTATTGACTTTTTAATAAAGTTTTGCATATAATGGAATAGTTGAAAATATAGTTTAGTAATTATAAACTAATAGTTTAATATATGACTAGTTATATTGAGGAGGATAATTGTGAAAATTGGTGAAAAAATTAGACGTCTTCGGGTTCAAAATTCATTGACTCAGGAAGAGTTAGCAGATAGGTGTGAATTGACAAAAGGGTTTATATCCCAAGTAGAAAGAGATTTGACCTCACCTTCTATTGCTACTCTAGTAGATATATTAGAAGGTTTAGGAACGAACTTAAGAGATTTTTTTAGCGAAATAGAAGAGGAAAAAATTGTTTTTTCAAAAGAAGATGCTTTTGTTTCAGAAAATGAGGAATATAAATATCTTTTAAAGTGGATAATACCAAATGCACAAAAAAATATTATGGAACCTAT
>NZ_DATHXO010000169.1:0-2010 GCF_035459645.1 Schnuerera sp. | reverse complement strand
GGCCGATCCGCAACCTGCGCCATGGGGTGCGTAACGGCCGCGATCTGCGCCTTTCTTCATTTGCTCTATCTATTAACCACTTGGTCTTACCACTACCTTTTGGTCCTATAATAAATTTAACCATAATAATCATTCCTTTCTTATATTATGTTTATATTAATATATTCTACAATTGTTGCCTTTTTCCTCTATTTTTTTTAATTTTTAATGCTTTTCCATTTAAATAATTATATTTAATGCCCTGCTTTGTCTTTCTATTTTCCATTTCTTTTACTATTTCATCTCTAATCTTCCACCAACTTTCATTCCAATTAACAAAAAGTGCATTTTTTTCAGGAGCTCTGCCTATAATTCTTTGTATTATAATATCTTCATCTAAATACTCTAAAAATGTAATTACCCTTTCTTTGTATTCTTCTTTTGATATTAGATTGATTTCTCCTTCTTTATACATTCTTCCTAGTTCTGTTCCTTTAAGAATATATAATGCGTGAAGTTTTACTTCATCAACTCCCAATGCTGATAATATTTTCCCATTTTCTATTACATCTTCCATAGTATCCCAAGGCAAATTTAGTATTAAATGGACACAAGTTCTAATTCCATATCTTTTGGTTCTTATTACAGCATCTATAAATTCTGCTAATGAATGGCCTCTATTTATTTTTTTTAGAGTATGATAATTTACGGTTTGTAATCCTAATTCTATGGTTATTTCTAGATTGTATTCATCTTTAATATATGCAAGATATTTTAGGTATTCATCATTTACACAATCTGGCCTTGTAGATACAGATATGCCCACTACTCCTTCAACTATGGATTCTTTTACATGTCTTTTGAAATCTTGTAAAGGTAAATAAGTATTAGTGAAGCTTTGAAAATAAGATATAAATTTTTTCGCTTTATATCTGCTACTAATGTAACTTTTGTTTTTTTCTATCTGTTCTTTTACAGAAAGGATGTTGGGCAGGTTCTCAAAAGAACCGCCCTCCTCTCCACAGTATATACAACCACCAGTTCCTACACAGCCATCTCTATTAGGACAGGTAAGAGGTAAGTTAATAGGTAATTTATATACTTTCTCTCCAAACTTTTCTTTTAAATATTTTGAATAAACATTATATACTGTTATGTTCATTTCTTTCACCTTTTCTATTTATATAATCCTCTAATTTCAATATCTCCTACATTTATTATAAATTGAATATCCGAATTATACAATGGATTATAGTTATATATTATATCCGCATCCAATATGTAACCATCAGGAGTTACAGTTTGTTTTTTCTTTTCTTTGTTCTCATCTAAAAATATTACTAATGTTAATTTATTACTATTGCTTGGATTTTCCGATATAAAGATACCAGATGTATTTTTATTTTCAATGGATACTCCATTTATATTGAGTTTATGGGAATTTAAATCTATAGGAAGTTTTGGCATCATTTCTTTTATAATACTATTTTTTTTAGGATAACCGATTATTATTAGATTTTCTTCCTTTTCTTCTTCCGTAATTTCATTCTCCTCTACAACCTTCAACTTGATATCAAATTGAAAATCTAATGAACTCGTTAGCATATTTATTAAACTCTCTACATCTTGCAAATCCTCATCTCTTATATGTTCTGGTTTTACTAATATTATTTCTTCTCCTTCTAATCCTCTCAAAACAATGCTGCCTAGTACTAATCCTCTTGCTTTCTCATAACCTGTCAATCTTTGTTGTTCTTGTCTTTTATAGAAAATATTGCTTTCTTCTTCAGATAATTGTATATCCTGTGGAAAATAATTAGGTTCTTTAACTGCTTTATCCATTATTTCTCTGATTTCTTTTCCTGAAACTTCTTCTATTACATCTAGCAAATCCTCTATAGTTGCATTTTTAAATAGAAATTTTTCATAATAGTTTTTCAAGATTTCAATAAATTTCTCTTCTCCAACTCTTTGCCTTAGATCTTCAAAAAAAACAGGCCCTCTCGTATATATAGTTTGTGAATAATCTCC
>NZ_DATHXO010000168.1:0-1940 GCF_035459645.1 Schnuerera sp. | reverse complement strand
TTTTCCTGGTTCTTATTGTCCAAACTGTAGCACTCCTTTAAAATGGTATGATTTAGTACCAGTGCTTAGCTTTTTATTTCTCAAAGGGAAATGTAGATGCTGTGGGGAGAGAATCTCCCCAAGGTATCCTACTGTGGAATTATTAAATGGAACTATTTTTGTTATGGTTTTTTCTAAGTTTGGATTTAATTTAGATTTCATATTCTATACCTTTTTATTTAGCCTATTTATTATTATTACCTTTATAGATTTAGATTATCAAATAATACCAAATACTATGGTTTTATTTATCTTATTAGGCTCAATCGTCTATAAAATACTAAATCTTTTATTATATAGCGTCCCTTTAAACATTATAAATAGCTTAATAGGTTTAGGGGTAAGTGGATTAATATTTTTAATCATACTTATAGTATCCAAAGGTGGCATGGGTGGTGGAGATGTTAAACTTATTGGAGTATTAGGTTTTATTTTAGGTGTTCCTAAAATATTTCTAAATATATTCTTGTCTTTTTTAGTTGGTGGAATAATTTCTATATTCTTATTAGTATTTAAAATCAAAGAAAGAAAAGATCCTATCCCCTTCGGGCCTTTTATAATATTAGGCTGTATAATTACTTTGTTTTGGGGGGATAAGATTATTAATTGGTACCTAGTTAGTTTCTTATTGAGGTGAATTTATGAATAATCAAAAGGGAAGCATATTAATATCCTTATTACTCATTATAATTGTATTATCTATACTATCAATTGGTGTATATAGATTAAGTTATTCAGCTAGTAGACAAGCTCAATTTTCAAGAGATAATAGTCAAGCCTACTATTTAACCAAAGTAGGAGCTGATTTAGTAATAAATAATATTGAAAAGGTGATAAGGGAAATAAATGATGGTGATAAGAAAGATTTTGAAATAGAATTTCCTAATGAAGGCAAATCAATTATATCTGTAGAAGCTAATAATGATAATAAGAAAATTATACTAAGTTCAACGGGGATAGTTAATGAAAATAAAAGATATGAAAGCAAAAGTAGCATTAAAGCAATGCTAACTTTTAGTTCAAATTTTGGCGAGGTTTTAATACTTGGGGTGGATAAAGATGGGGTTATCTATGAGTTTGATAAAGACTTTGAGAATCCTAGAAAACTTGAAATTAAAGATGAAAATGGTAATGAAATCATAATATCAGATCCAAGAGCTTTTGCTTGGGATGGGGGGGATACTTTAGTTTTAGTAGGTGGAGAGAGTGGAAAGGGAAACAATAAGGATGATACTTTAATTTATAAATTTTCTACCGATGAAAGTAAATCACTTAAAACTGGAGGAAATGGATTTAGATATGTCGTTTACTCTGAAGAAGAAGACAAGTTTTATGCAATTAATACAAATAATGATAAAATAAATTATTTAGATAGTACAGAATGGAAAGATATCCATAAACCTAAAGCAGGTTTTAAAGTAGATAGATTGGCCCAGGGAAATAATACTATTGTTGGTATATCTAAAAATAAACCAAGTCAGGTAACTTATTATAAAGAACCAAGCAATAAATGGGAAAGCAAAGTACTTAAAGGATATGATCTAGAAGGAATTTACAATGCCATATCCTATGGAGAATCAAATGATAGTAATGGTGTATTTGTAATAGTTGGCAATGAGGAAAACAATAGTAATCCTATTTTCATGTATTCTGAAAATGGTGTTGACTGGTATAAAGCTATACAGCAAAACTCAATGATGGGTATTAATTATGAATTGAATGATCTAGTTTGGACAGGGAAAAAATTTGTAGCTGTCGGAAATTCTGGAACTATTTATACATCTAATGATGGGAAAGATTGGTACGTATTTGATAGGAAAGAAATTATTAAAGGCGAAGGTGCCCCTTTAGACTACTGGTTTAATTATTCAAAAGTATCTGGATATGGAGATTATATCATT
>NZ_DATHXO010000167.1:0-3928 GCF_035459645.1 Schnuerera sp. | reverse complement strand
TAGGATTTCTAATCCAGCCATATCCTTTTGGCATTTTAAAGCCGCCTCTGTGGACTATTTGTCTTTTGATGCTAGTTCTTGCGCCTATTCTTTTTTTAAGGCTTGGTTTTCTCATTCCAAATTTCATTATATCCATCCCCTTTTTTGAAAAATAAATTATCTATGTAATATTATATTACATAAGATTTTAACTTGTGTCAACAAAGACTGTTTTTAGGTCTATTATGGTGCATTATACATCCTTAAATAAAAAAAGAGCCTAAGCCCTTTTTTATTTATTCTTTTAAATATTTAATTTTTCTTTCAATACTGCTTGAGCTGCTGCAAGTCTTGCTATTGGTACTCTATAAGGTGAACAAGATACATAATCAAGACCTATATCATGGCAAAATTCTATTGAACTTGGCTCTCCTCCATGTTCGCCACAGATACCTAAGTGAATATCTTTTTTAGATTTTCGTCCTAAATCTACTGCCATCTCCATTAATTTACCTACTCCTGCTCTATCTATCACTTCAAAAGGACTTTTCTTGAATATTTCTTTTTCTACATATTCATTTAAAAATTTTCCAGAATCATCTCTTGAATACCCAAATCCCATTTGAGTTAAATCATTGGTTCCAAAACTAAAAAAATCTGCTTCTTTTGCTATTTCATCTGCAGTAATGGCTGCTCTTGGGACTTCTATCATAGTTCCTATGAAGTATTCTATACTATCATTATATTCCATAAAAACTAATTCTATTTCTTCAATTATTTCATTTTTAACATATTTTAATTCATTTACATCTCCAATAAGGGGAATCATTATTTCAGGAACTATATTTAATCCTTCTTTCCTTATATCCAGTGCTGCTTCAATTATAGCTCTAACTTGCATCCTATATATTTCAGGGAAGGTTATAGCAATTCTACAGCCTCTATGTCCTAACATAGGATTGACTTCAGATAGTTCTCTTATTATATCTTTTAGTTCTTCATAATCTAAATTCATGGAGTCAGCAAGTTTATTTATATCTTCTACTTTTGAAGGAAGAAATTCATGTAAAGGTGGATCAAGCAGTCTAATAGTTACAGGTCTTTCTCCCATAGCTTTGTATATTTCAAAGAAATCTTTTCTTTGCATTGGCAATAGCTCATCTAATGCTCTCTGTCTTAATTCTACAGAATTTGAAACTATCATCCTTCTAACTGCTGGTATTCTATCATCAGCAAAAAACATATGCTCTGTCCTACATAATCCAATCCCTTCAGCTCCAAATATTACTGCTTGTTTTGCATCTCTAGGTGTATCTGCATTTGCTCTTACTTTTAAAATTCTTATATCGTCAACCCAATCCATAAATTTTTCAAAATTCCCACTTAGTTCAGGTTGTTCTTTTTTAACTTGGCCTAAGTATACCATGCCCGAGCCACCATCTATTGAAATATAATCTCCTTCATTAATAGTTAATTCACCAGCTTTTATTACTTTCATTTCATCATCTACTCTAATTTCACTACAACCTGCAACACAACATTTACCCATACCTCTTGCAACTACAGCAGCATGAGATGTCATTCCCCCTCTAGCAGTAAGTATTCCTTCTGCTGCTACCATTCCTTCTATATCTTCTGGAGATGTTTCTTGTCTAACTAATATAGTTTTTTCTTCTCTTTCTTTTGCCTCTACTATATCAGATGCATGGAAATATACCTTCCCTGAAGCAGCTCCAGGGGATGCCGGTAACCCTTTTGCAATTATTTTAGCTGATTTTAAGGATTTTTCTTCAAAAGTAGGATGTAGTAATTGATCTAGTTGATTAGGATCTATTCTTAATAGGGCTTCTTCTTTTGATATTAAACCTTCTTCTACTAAATCAACTGCTATATTGATTGCAGCATGAATAGTTCTTTTTCCTGTTCTTGTTTGGAGAAGGTATAGTTTACCCTTTTCTATTGTAAATTCTATATCCTGCATATCTTTATAGTGTTTTTCTAATTTGTTAGCAGATGCAACAAATTCTTCATAGATTTCTGGCATTAAATCTTTAAGTTCAGAAATTGATCTTGGAGTCCTAACACCTGCTACTACATCTTCTCCCTGTGCATTTATCAAAAATTCTCCAAATATTTTATTTTCTCCACTTGCAGGATTTCTTGTGAAAGCAACTCCTGTTCCTGACATATCACCCATATTCCCAAATACCATAGATTGAACGTTTACTGCTGTTCCCAGATCATCTGGAATATCATTTAGTTTTCTATAGACTATTGCTCTTGGATTGTTCCAAGATTCAAATACTGCTTTTATAGACAGTTTCAATTGTTCTATAGGTTCTTGAGGGAAAGGTTCTCCTTCTTCTTCATAGTATACTTTTTTATATTCTTCTACAAGAATTTTTAAATCCTCTGCTGTAAGTTCCGTGTCTAAAGCTACTCCTTTTTCTTCTTTTTTATCTTCTAATAATGATTCAAATCTAATCTTTGGAATACCCATAGCTACATCAGCAAACATCTGTATAAATCTTCTATAGCTATCATAGGCAAATCGCTGATTACCCGTTGATTTGGCTAAACCTTCAACAGATATGTCATTTAGTCCAAGATTAAGTATAGTATCCATCATTCCAGGCATAGAATAAACTGAACCAGATCTTACTGAAAGCAAAAGAGGGTTTTCTTCATTTGAAAAAGTTTTTCCTAAACTTTGTTCTAACTCCTTTAGATGTATATTGACTTCATCCAATAGTTCCTGCCAAAGAATCTGTCCCTCTTTATAAAATCTTGTACACGCTTTTGTCGTTATGGTAAAGCCAGGAGGAACTGGTAACCCAATATTGGTCATCTCTGCTAAATTTGCTCCCTTACCACCAAGTAAAGCTTTCATTTCTTTAGAACCTTCATGAAAGCTATAAACATATTTGTTTTTCATATAAACAAGCCTCCTTTAAAATTTAATCTTGTACAGTTTTAACTCCACTTTTCTTAAGGTGTGTAATGATAATTTGGGCTGTTTCTTCTATTGCTTTGTTTGAAACATCTATAATAGGACATCCTATTTTCTTCATTATTTTTTCCGCAAAGTCAATTTCATATAATATTCTCTCTAAGCTTGCATAGTTTGTATTCCTAGTAAGTCCCAATGCTTTCATTCTTGCTTTTCTAATTTCATTAAGTTTTATGGGGGAATTTGTAAGTCCAATAATTCTTTTTCTGGAAATTTCATATATTTCTTTAGGAGGTTCAGCTTCTGGTATTAATGGTATATTTGCAACTTTAATATTTTTATTGGCCAGATACATGGATAAAGGAGTCTTTGAAGTCCTGGATATCCCTATGATTACAACGTCTGATTTTAATATCCCTCTTGGATCTTTTCCGTCATCGTATTTTACTGCAAATTCAATAGCCTCTACTCTTCTAAAATATTCTTCATCAATTCTCCTATTTATTCCAGGTTCTCTTATAGGTTCTAGTTTTGTAGCTTCTTGTATTGCTCCCAATAATGGATTAAGTAAATCTATAGCAATAATTTTTAACTCTTTAGTTTGTTCATTTATATACTCTATAGCCTCTTTATCAACTAATGTATGTATTATTATTGGATTTTTTTGTTTAGAAATTTCTTCTAAAATTTTATTTAACGAATCTATATCTAGTACATATGAAAATCTCTTTACTTCATAATCCTCAATTTTAAATTGTGATAAAGCTGCTTTTACAACCTTTGCTCCTGTTTCTCCTATTGAATCTGAAACTATATATACAGATAATTTTTCCATAAAAACTCTCCCTATATCATTTTCTAGATTTTTATAATGATAAACATTGAAAAATAAACATCATAGATTATCCAAAATATTTTGAATCTTCATTGTCTATATTATACCCACAAAAAAATTCTTATAACGTATGCTAATAATACTAAGTTATTTCATTACTTTTT
>NZ_DATHXO010000166.1:0-1554 GCF_035459645.1 Schnuerera sp. | reverse complement strand
ATAGAAGTGTTCAAGTTTACTTATGGCTTCATCGTAATTCTTTTTTGAAAAAGACTCAAAGATTGACTGTTTTACTTCAAAATCAGATATGATTTCTTTAGCCTGTTGTTCAACCTTTTTGTCTTCTATAACTGGTTTAACAACTTTGTTTTCTTTATGAGGAGCTACTTTCTGTGATTCTATAGGTTTGGTTGAATCAATAATTTGAAGTTGTTCTGCCCTATCAGCACCAGAAGTTCTTGCTATACCCCTTTTCATAATAACATCAAGAACCATATGATAAGCATCAGCAAGTTTATCATTTTCATGACCTACTCGCTCTATTTCATAATTACTAGGTTCTTTTTTCATATAAGACATTGTTCTTCTCAGAGTTTCTCTTTTCCTTTCAGCTTCCCTGCGCTGAAATTCAATATAATTCATAATATCTTGAATAGTCATTTGAGTTTCAAGATCTACAGATTTAAAGTTTTCCATTTTTGAACTGTTTAATTTCGTTAATTAATAGTCGGATTTTTTGATAAAATTATCTAATTTCTTTATCACAGATTTTAGTTCAGTCTTTATTTTTCTAGCTTGTGCTTTATTGTAACAAATTATTTTCTTTCTGTTTATCTCCATTACAATAAAATTCTCTCGTATGATGTCTATTTTTATCATAATTTTGGATTTAAGAGGTGTCTTCACCTATATAATATTCCTTTATTACTTTGTCTTTAAACATTTCTTTATCAAAAACATTTGATTTAATTAATCTAATAGTTAATCCAACTGTAATAAAAGCAGTTAATACTAAAGCTGTTATTAAGCCAGTTAATAGTTTAATTAAAGTAATATCTTTCATATAAGAATACCTATTTATATAAAATATTATCCCTACTAAGACTATACTAATAAAAGAAAATAGTATTACGAGTGTTCTTGTAACTTGTTTGTCATTATTATATACTTCTTCTATCAAAGAAGTATTGAAATGATTTTCAAAGTCTTTTTTATTAAACTTAAACTCTGGTTCTAACCATGAGAAGAAGTAAGATAATTGCGCTGCTTCTGTTACAGCACTATCTTTGAACGTTTTACAGTTTTTATACTTGATTACATCTTGTTTATCAAGTACATACTTTGTAACTTCAAAACTTTCTTTTAAAGTAGTTTCTTTTGAATCCTTATGGTTACAACTAAGGGGTACCAGAAGTACCCCTATAGTCAAAACCACAAACAAACCCCATTTCAGAATTTTTCTTTTTTTCATTTTAAATTTCTTTTAGATTAACTTCTATTACCTTACCTCCCTTGTGATTAGAGAGATCAAATATACATTCAATATTATCGTTTTTTAAACGAATAAATTGAAAATCTTTGTTTAATTTACTCAATTTTGTTAATATTTTATCTCCTGTATCAACACTGTTTTTAACAAATAGTTTTTTCTCTAAAACTACATAAAAAGATTCTAATACAGCTTCGTATTCTTTCATTGTTTGTTTAATTTAAAGAAATTACTTCTTGTTCTTACTACTTCAATCTTTTGATAATCAGCTAATTCATCAATAG
>NZ_DATHXO010000165.1:0-7012 GCF_035459645.1 Schnuerera sp. | reverse complement strand
AAAGAATGTAATGCATCAAAGAAACTATAAAACCATATTAAAGGTAAAACAAACAAGAATAAGGATAAACCTAACCATCCCATAAAGAATATGGTAAAGAAGAAGGCTCCCATTATTGCCAATCCTTTTTTCTGATAACCTAGATACATATGACCTGCACCTGGTATGATAGATAAAGCCATTGTTATAGTCTTTCTGTTAGATTGTTTTAATTCATCTACATTTTTATATTTAATTTTAATTTCATTTTCATCGTCTACGTGATTGTTTGAATTAAATCTTTTCATTAAAGAAAAAGCATCTAGTAAAGCTACAAGCCATATTAAAGGTAATCCAAGAGCTAATATTGCAAATAAATCACCACCAATAAACATCGCAAGCCCTACAACACCTGCCATAACCCCAAAGAATGCCATGAGAAATATTAGTCCTCTATCAGCAAACCCTAAATAAAAATGGGATAAGCCAGGTATAAAAGATAATAAAAATGTTATAAATTTACTTTTTTCTTTCATTTCAAATTCTCCTCACTTTTAGGTATTTCAAAATTATTGATAAAATTAGATGTTCTGTTTACAATTTTTCCAGATACATTAGCTATTATATTAGGTGCGTTAATATTATTTTTTACTACATTTGATTTCCCAATTTGAGGAACCATGTCTACTAATCCACTATAAAATCCTCCTAAAGTTAAAACTATCGCTACAGAAGCCACCGCTACATAATAGACGAACATATCTTTAAATCTAGTATTAGATTTTTTTGCTTTAGTTTTTGGTTTATATTGTACATTTTCAATATTGCCCATTAAATTAGCCGTAAAGTTTTCCGAAATGGAATCTTTTGCTTTATCTGCTTCTTGTTCATCTATGAGGGAAAGAAAAATCTCCATACATCTATCACATGTATATAAATGTTCTTCCATTTCAGTTTGTTTTTCATCTGAAAGAATCTTTTCTTTATAGAAAATCCATTCTATCTCATCATAATGTTTCATCATCTTCCTCCCTCCATTTCTCTCTTAATAGATTACGCCCCCGATAAAGCCTTGAGGCTATAGTCTTTACGGTAGTCCCTTCTTCCTTTGCAATTTCTTCATAGGATTTTTCCTCAAAATAAAATTTAATTATTACTTCTTCATATATTTTTGGTAGTGTTTTACAAATCCGGTGGATTTTTTTCTGATTTTCTTTTTCTACCAAAATATCCTCTGGTGTTTTATAATGGGATAAACTTTCTCCACCTATTACTATTTCTGTATTTTCCATTACCTGTTCATTGAATTTAGCTTTCTTTTTTCTTTTCCAATCTATGGATTTATTTGCAGCAATTCTACCAATCCATCCTTTAAAATTGTCAAATTTATATTCTGGAAGGGAAATATAGATTTGAAGAAAGACTTCTTGAGCTATGTTTTCTGCTTCATTATGATCTTTAATAAAGTTTAATATAATAGCAAATATATATCCTTTGTATTTCTCTACTATTTTTTCAAATGAGTTATTATTACCAGATAGAGTCTCTTCTATCAGCTCTTTATCTAAATCCATACCTCCCCTCCTTTCCTGTCTACTAATATAAACGAAACAAAAAATAAAAGTACTGCAAAAACACAAAAATATTTTATAAATTTAAAAGAGATAGATCTAGGTTTTTACTCTCTTGATCTACCCCTTTATTCCAATTCAATGGATTATAATACTAACTTATTTTATACTTTCACCAAGTATTTAATAATATTCTTTAGTATCCTTTGGTAATCCCTTTTTATTCAATCTATATTCTACTATATCCTTTATTATAGAATAAATAAATACGAATAAAGGCACACCGATTACAAGTCCGACAAATCCAAATATCTTTCCTGCTACAAGCAATGAAAAAAGTATCCAAAAAGCTGATATACCTAATGAATCTCCTAATATTTTAGGCCCAATAATATTTCCATCAATCTGCTGTATAATTAATATTATAATTAAGAACCAAAGTGCCTTGATAGGTGAAACGAATAATATTATAAAAAAGGAAGGTATAGCTCCAATAAAAGGTCCGAAAAAAGGAATAATATTGGTTATTCCAATTATAAAAGATACCAAAGTTGCATAAGGTATTTTAGCAATACTTAATATTATAAATGTTAATATCCCAATAATAAGAGAATCCAATATCTTACCACTTAGAAACCTTCCAAATATACTATCACTTCTCCGTACTAATTCCATTACTCTATTAGCATTCTTCTCAGAAAAAATAGAAATTGTTATTTTTTTACTTAAAGCTTTGAATTTTTCCTTATCTAGTAATAAGTAAATTGAAACAATAACACCTAATACTATGTTCCAAATACTAGAAAGAATATTTTTTGTTAAATTCCCTAGTTTAGGTATTAAATTTGTGGCAAATCTCAATATATAATCCACAAATTCATTCCACTTTACTAATATAATTTCATAGTACTCTTCCTGAATTTGGAGTTCATTGGTAAAATCATTAATCTTATTATTTACAGCCATAAAATAATCTGGAATATCATTTACCAATCCAATAATTGATGATAATAATTGAGGCAACACAAAATTTAAAAAAAGATATAACAATAGAAATACAGTTAAATAGGTTAATATAATTCCTATTATCCTATTTAATTTTCTACTTTTCATTTTAGACAAAATATTATCTAATAAATATTCTTCAAAAAATTCAAGTATAAAATTAAATATATAAGCCATTACAAAACCTATAATAATTGGTTGTAATGTATTTATGTATTTGCTAACTTGTATTTTGAATAAATTTACTTCTGACGCTATTAAATAAAATATTGTACTTAGTACTGCTACAATAAATGAATATACTGCAATTGTAGTATACTTGCTATTCCAGTTAACTTTCATAATACCACCTCTTTTATTTTATAAACTTATGAATTATATAAACATTTCCTTATATCATTATACTACCAAAAATAATTACCAACAACTATTGCTTAATTATATATTTAAATTTTTATGGTGAGTCATAGTTTAATAAATTTCAAACTAAAAAAAGATAGGTTAAAAGCTGTAACCTTTAATCTATCTTTTTCAAGTATAACTAATATTCATTATTTAAAGCAATAACAATTTTACTTCCAAATGCTATAACTAGCATTTTCTGTAGATTTCCCCTCTTCATTTGCTAAAATTATATAATAATATTCTTCATCACTAAAATTGATTCTAACACCATGATTGCCATCTTCTTCTGTTGATTTTATTTCTGCTATCTTTTCTTTTTCTTTTGTATATATATCTGCTGAAAAAGGAATATCACTATCAGCTGTAAACTTACAATTATTTAATGAATATCCTATATAAGTTATTCTATTTTTCCCCCATTTTTTATAAAAAGGAGCATCTTTTGAATATTTATCTGGTAGTATTTTAATTTCATCAAATTTATCATAATCAAGCTCGTCTTCGTATAGAATCTCAAATCTACCTACCATTACAAACAAGGACATCCCTCTGTCTACAGATATGTTTTCTTTATCTTTTCTTCCATGTTCTAACATATACGCAAATTCTTCTGAAACTTCCCTTTCTTCTTCAACATAATCTGATAGACTACCATCCTTTTGGACTAAATTCTGTTCCTCATCACTATTAATTTCTAATGCATCTATATCTTGATTTAATTCATCATTAATACCTTTTACTACATTAGAGCCTTCTACTTTATCTAACACAAAAGTATTAATTAAAAAAGCAATAACTAAAATAGAAAATAGAACTAAAATCCCATTTTTCTTCTTCCTTGAATCTATAATACTTTTAAATCTTTTCTTCATTTCCTTTTTCCCCCCTATAAAATAAGTTGCTAATTTAGAACTGTGCCTTTCTCTTTCAATTGATGACAACAACACCTTACAATAGGTTCTCTTTTCATTTTCATCTTCATTTTTCAATACATCTAAATCACAACATATTTCTATATCCATATTTGCAACTTTTCTCATTATATATATCAATGGATTAAACCAATGTATTCCATTAGCAATTAATATCATCAATTTATATTCTAAATCTTTCCTCTTAATATGCTGTAATTCATGTTTTAGAATATAGTATATTTCTTCTTCACTATATTCATTAGAAGGAATGATTATAGTTGGTCTTATTATTCCCATCAATATAGGAGTTAATACCTTATGATTTTTAAAAATTCTCACTTTTCCCTTTAATCCTAACTCATCACTAATTTTTTGATAAGTATCGATTACAATATCATCTTTAACAACCTTCCCTAAATTTACTATCTTTCTTTTAAATACTAAATGTATTATAAAATGGTATGCTAAAAATATTATGAACCCTATTATGTAAATAGTTTTTATTATTTTAAATATGTTTTCACCTAAGTAAATTTTCCTAAGATTACTATCTTTTTTTAGATTTTCTTCCTCTGATGGTAAATTGTTATTATTTTCTATATCTAAATAATTTAAATTTGTTTGTTTTTGATTTTCATTAAAAATAATATTTTTATGGATTTCTTTATACTCTAAGTCAGGTATTGGTAGATTCCATCCAATAGGAATCAATAGTCTTATACTTAGGATTAACCATAAAAAATATCTCCATCTAATAATGTATTTTTTATTTAAAGTTTCTGAAATTATTAAAGTTAATATTATTACTAGACCTATTGAAAAGGACAAAGCTAATATGTTTAGAAAATATTTAGTCATTAGATTCATCCTTTCCAATTTTTTCTATTAATTCTTTTAACTCCGAAAGATCTTCATCATCAATAGCTTTACTATTATATAGATTTACCACCAAACTAGGTAGTGAATTGTTATAGATTTTCTTTAAAAATGTCCGACTTTCCTTAGACTTATAATCTTCTTCACTAACAACTGCTGTATAAAGATTGTATCTCTTAGTTCTGTCAATATTGATAAAACCCTTTTTCTCAAGTCTTGATAAAGATGACATAAGAGTTGATAGTGCCCATTTTCTCTTCTCTTTTAATTCTTCCAAAATAGAATTTGCCTTCAAAGGTCTGTTAGCACTCCAAATTACTTGCATAATTTCAAATTCTGCCTCTCCTAATTTTTTCAATTATATTCACCTCCATTACATTGTTGTAAATTTATTATACACTCGTGTAATGAATTTGTCAACTCTCTATTCCTTTTCTAGCTTCTACTCCTTCGTTATAATAATGTTTAATCTCCTTCATCTCTGTTACTAAATCAGCTAGTTCAACTATATTATCTTCTGCATATCTACCCGTTATGATTACTTCTACATGGGATGCTTTTTCCTTTAGTATTTCTATAACTTCTTCTGAGGTAAACAATTTAAAATATACTGCTATATTTAACTCATCCAAAACTACTATATCGTATTTCCCTTCTTTTAATATTTTTCTACATTTTTCTAAACCCTCTTTTGCTAATTTAATATCTTCTTCTGTTGGCTCATTGTATATAAAACAATCCCTACCAAATTGTTCTATTTTAAAATTAGGTATGTATTCAACACTTTTTAATTCACTATAATCCATACCTTTAATAAACTGTCCAAAAAACACTTTCTTGCCAGCACAAATTGCCCTAATAGCTAATCCTAAAGCTGCTGTTGTTTTACCTTTTCCATTGCCTGTATATACTTGAATATATCCTTTTTCCAATTATATCCCTCCCATTTAAATACATAAATATAAATATAATTATATCATAGAAATAAATCATAATTGATTTCGTTATTTTTTTAACAAATTATCTCAAAATTTAAAATCGTGCAAACCTTTTCAAAATATGATAGAATATATTTAACAAACCAATTATTTATTAAGGAGGAATGTATCAATGATTGTTGGAGTACCAAAGGAAATAAAAGAACAAGAGAACAGGGTAGCTCTTACACCTGCTGGCGTAGATGCTCTAGTTAGAGCAGGCCACAAAGTTATAGTAGAAACTAATGCAGGAATGGGCGCAGGTTTTTCTGATGAAGAGTATAAATCTATAGGAGCAGAAATCCTACCTGAGGCTGCTAAAGTGTGGGAACAATCAGATATGATAATGAAGGTTAAAGAGCCTCTAAAATCAGAGTACAAATATTTTAAAAAGGACCTTATCATATTTACTTACCTACATCTAGCTGCAGAAGAAGAATTAACAAAAGCTTTAGTTGAATCAGGAGCTGTCGCAATTGCTTACGAAACAGTTCAAAATCCAGATAGATCTCTTCCACTTCTTACTCCTATGAGTGAAGTTGCTGGACGTATGGCAGTTCAACAAGGGTCTATTTATTTAGAAAAAACTAGAGGCGGAAAAGGCCTATTAATAGATGGTGTTCCCGGAGTACCTCCTGCTCATGTAGTAGTTGTAGGTGCTGGTATCGTAGGTACTGGTGCTATTAGAAGAGCTATTGGTCTTGGCGCTAGAGTCACAGTGCTTGATATAAATGTAGATAGACTTCGTTATCTAGGCGAAGTATTCATGGGAAGATTAGAAACTTTATATTCCAATAATTATAACTTAACACAAGCAGTTAAAACTGCTGATTTAGTAGTAGGAGCAGTTTTAATTCCAGGTGCAAAAGCACCAAAATTAGTTACAGAAGAAATGGTTAAATTAATGGAACCAGGTAGTGTTCTAGTGGACGTGGCTATTGACCAAGGTGGATGTATGGAAACAACATATCCTACAACCCATGCTGACCCAATATTTATGAAACATGATGTAGTTCACTATGCTGTTGCAAATATACCTGGAGCAGTTCCAAGAACTTCCACATTAGCTTTAACTAATGTAACTTTACCTTATGCAGTTAGAATAGCAAATAAAGGTTGGAAACAAGCTCTTATTGATGAAGAACCATTAAGAAAAGGTGCTAATGTATTAGATGGAAAAATCGTTTACAAATCAGTAGCAGATGCATTTGATATGTCTTATACTCCTGTAGAAGAAGTATTAGGTATGTAGAATAAATGAATAAAACCCATCTTAGAGATTTCT
>NZ_DATHXO010000164.1:0-5424 GCF_035459645.1 Schnuerera sp. | reverse complement strand
CCTTATTATAGTGGCAACATCAACTCCAGATATGGCTTTTCCTTCAACAGCTTGTATAGTACAGAAAAATATCAATGCAGTGAAGGCAGCAGCATTTGATATATCTGTAGGATGCTCTGGTTTTATATATGGGCTGCATCTTGGATTTAGCTTTATAAGAGCAGGTGAATATAAGAAGGTTTTAATAATTGGAGGTGAAACATTATCTAAAATCGTTAATTGGGAAGATAGGAATACTTGTATTCTATTTGGTGATGGAGCTGGGGCTTGCATTTTAGAAAGATGTAAGGAAGGTTCTGGTTTTCTAACCTTTGATTTAGGTTCAGATGGAAATAAGGGGCATTTACTTGTTCAACCAGCTGGTGGTTCAAGACTACCTGCAAGTTATGAAACTGTATCAAACAGACTTCATACCATAAAAATGGATGGGAGAGAAGTATTTAAATTTGCGGTAAGGGTAGTGGAGAAATCATCAAAAAAAGTTTTAGAGAAAGCTAATATACCTTTAGAACAGATAGATTTCTTAATTCCTCATCAAGCTAATATAAGAATAATTCAATCTGCAATTAAAAAACTTCAATTAGAAAAAAAGAAGGTATATGTGAATCTAGACAAATATGGTAATATGTCTGCAGCTTCTATTCCAGTGGCACTAGATGAATCCTATAGAAAAGGTTTACTAAAAAGAGGGAATATAGTATTATTAGTAGCCTTTGGGGCTGGTTTAACTTGGGGTTCAACTTTATTAAGATGGAACAAATAGGAGGGATGGTTATGTTTGATACAAGGGTATGTAAACTACTAAATATTAAATACCCAATAATACAAGGAGGCATGGCGTGGGTAGCTACTCATGAATTGGCAGCAGCAGTTTCTGAAGGTGGAGGATTAGGCATCATTGCAGCAGGTAATGCACCACCAGAGATAATTAGAGACGAAATTCGAAAGGTAAGAAGGTTAACAGATAAACCTTTTGGAGTAAATATAATGCTAATGTCGCCTTTTGCTGAGGATATAGTAGGTATAATCTGTGAAGAAAGGGTTCCTGTAGTGACTACAGGTGCAGGAAACCCAGGGAAATTCATAAAAATGTTTAAAAAACATGATGTAAAAATAATACCTGTAGTACCTACTGTGTCTTTAGCAAGAAGATTAGAACGGAAAGGCGTTGATGCCTTAATAGTAGAAGGAACGGAAGCAGGTGGTCATATTGGAGAATTGACTACTATGACATTGGTTCCTCAGGTAGTAGATGCAGTCAATATCCCTGTAATAGCAGCGGGAGGTATTGGCGACGGAAGAGGTTTTTTAGCTGCTTTATCTTTAGGTGCGGAAGGAGTTCAACTAGGGACTAGGTTCGTATGCTCTTTAGAATGTATAGCTCACGATAATTTTAAAGAAAGGATAGTAAAATCCAAGGACAGAGAGACGATTGTTACTGGAAGAAGCACAGGCTATCCAGTACGGGTTCTTAAGAATAGATTTTCTAAAGAATATTTAGAATTGGAGGAAAAAGGCTTAACATTTAAGGAATTAGAGAAGTTTGGAGCAGGCAGACTTAAATTAGCAGTAAAGGAAGGAGATATCACAAAAGGCTCTGTTATGGCTGGACAAATATCAGGGCTTATAAAAGAAACAAAACCTTGCAAAGATATAATAGAGGAAATAATTAAAACTGCAATAGAAAAAATAGATATTTTTACTTCTTTTAAGGGGGGCAGTGCCAAATGAGAAAAGTTGCTTTTATTTTCCCCGGTCAAGGCTCCCAATATGTAGGAATGGGTAAGGATTTTTATGAAACTTTTCCCGAATCTAAGAATGTGTTTAAAGAAGCAAACGAATGTTTGAACATGAATATAAAAGAGATATGCTTTGACGGAAAAGCTGAGGAATTAATTAGGACGGAAAATACTCAACCAGCTATATTAACAACAAGCATTGCAATGATGAAGGCATTGGAAAAAGAAGGGATAGACTGCGAGTTCACAGCAGGATTAAGTTTAGGAGAATATACTGCTTTGGTAAAATCTAAAGGCATTAGTTTTAAGGATGCTCTTTGGATTGTCAAGATTAGAGGTAAACTTATGCAAGAGGCAGTTCCAGAAGGAATAGGAGGAATGGCAGCTATATTAGGATTAAATAAAGAAAAGGTATTTTTGGCTATAGAAAAAGTTAAAAACCACAATATAGTAGAAGTAGCTAATTATAACTCACCGGAACAAATAGTTATTTCTGGTGAAAAGGAAGGAATTAAAATCGCTTGTAATGAGGCGTTAAAACTTGGAGCTAAAAAAGCTATTCCTTTACCTGTAAGTGCACCTTTTCATTCTAGCTTATTAAAACCTGCTGGTGACAAATTAAAAGAGGAATTAGATAAAGTAAATCTATCTGATTTAAGTAAAAACTTAGTTTCAAATGTAGATGGAAAGCCTGTTACTTTCAAAAGAGAAATAAAAGAAAAACTAGTAAATCAAGTAAGTAGTTCTGTTTTATGGCAGGACAGTGTAGAGTTTATGATAAATGAAGGAGTAGATACTTTTATTGAAATAGGACCAGGAAAAACCCTTACAAGTTTCGTAAAAAGAATTGGAAAATCAATAGATAAATCTGTAGAAACATTTAATGTTAATAATGTTAAAACTTTGAAAGAAACTATTGATTCTCTTAGAAAGGAGGTAGTGAATTGAGTTTAGTTGGGAAGAACGCTTTAGTAACAGGTGGTTCCAGAGGTATAGGCAAAGCTATTGCTCTTAAACTTTCAAACAATGGGATTAATGTAGCTATTAGCTATATTAATAATAAAGAGAAAGCTAAGGAGGTGATAGATGAGATAGAAAAAAATGGAGTTAAAGGAATAGCATTAAAAGCTGATATATCAAAAGAAGAAGATGTACTAAATATGGTAAAGGATATCGAGACTGAATTGGGAGCAATAGACATATTAGTAAATAATGCAGGAATCACGAGAGATAATTTAATCATCCGCATGAAACCAGATGAATGGGATGATGTAATTGGAACAAATCTTAAAGGTACTTATTTATGTACTAAATCTGTTGTAAGAGGAATGATGAAAAAAAGGTATGGAAAGATAATCAATATTGCTTCTGTTGTAGGGATTACAGGAAATTTAGGTCAAGGAAACTACAGTGCTTCTAAGGCAGGAGTTATAGGATTTACAAAATCTATGGCTAGGGAATTAGCTAGTAGAGGAATAAATGTCAATGCAGTTGCACCTGGTTTCATCGAAACAGATATGACTGAAATTTTGGAGGAAGACATTAAGAATTCACTGGTTAAAAGTATTCCAATGGGTAGAATAGGTAAGCCTGAAGATATTGCAAACATTGTAATATTTTTAGCTAGTGAAATATCGGATTATATTACAGGTCAAGTAATAAATGTAGATGGTGGAATGGTTATATAAATTAAAGGAGGATATAAAATGACAAATTTTGAAAGAGTAAAAAATATTATTATAAACACTTTGGACATAGATGATGTAGAAGCTATCACTGTGGAAACTTCTATAATAGATGATTTAGATGCAGATTCATTAGATGCAGTAGAGGTAATGATGGCTTTAGAAGATGAATTTAGTATAGAAATACCAGATGAAGATGTCGAAGAGTTCAAAAATATAGGGGATATAGTAAAATATATCGAAGAAAAAATTAGCTGATATTATATTGGTTGGGAGGTTTACAATTGAAAAGAGTAGTTATAACTGGATTAGGAGCTGTGACCCCTATTGGTATAGGAAAAGATGAGTATTGGAATTCCCTTTTAAAAGGGAATTCCGGTATTGATTATATTACTAGATTTGATACAGAAAATTATGATACAAAGATTGGAGCAGAGGTTAAAGATTTTTCACCTCAAGATTTTATGGATAAAAAAGAATCTAAAAGGTTAGATCGATTTATACAATACGCTGTTGCAGGTACGTCCTTAGCATTGGAAGATGGACAGATTAATCTTGAGAAGCTAGATAAAGATAGAATTGGAGTAATTCTAGGTTCCGGTATAGGCGGTATGGAAACCTTAGAAAAAGAACATACCAAATTATTGGGAAGAGGGCCTAAACGTGTGAGTCCCTTTTTTATTCCTATGATGATATCTAATATGGCACCAGGACAGATTTCCATGCTATATGGAATAAAGGGACCTAGTTTAACTATTACTACAGCCTGTGCTTCAAGCACTCATGCTATAGGTGAATCCTTCAGAATGATACAAAGAGGTATCTCCGACTTAATTATAACAGGAGGTAGCGAAGGGGCTATAACACCTATTTCATTAGCAGGTTTTAATTCTATGAAGGCTTTATCTAAAAGAAATGAAGAACCTACTAAAGCCAGTAGACCTTTTGATAAGGAAAGAGATGGTTTTGTAATGGGAGAAGGGTCAGGAATCCTTATATTAGAAGAGCTAAATCATGCATTAAAGAGAAATGCAACTATATATGGAGAAATTATTGGATATGGAGCGACTTCGGACGCTTACCATATTACTACACCAGACCCTGAAGCAAAAGGGGCTACAAATGCGATGAAGCTAGCCTTAAAAGATGGAGAAGTTCATTATGCTAATATAGATTATATAAATGCTCATGGTACTAGTACCTATTACAATGATAAGCTAGAAACTTTAGCAATAAAAAAGGTATTTAAAAATCATGCTTATAATTTAGCTATAAGTTCTACTAAATCTATGACTGGTCATTTACTTGGAGCTGCTGGTGGAATAGAGGCTATAGCTACTATATTAGCTATAAAAGAAGGAATTATACCACCTACTATAAATTATGAAAATCTAGATGAAAGTTGTGATTTAAATTATACTTCAAATAATTTGTTGAAAAAGAGAGTGAGATATGCATTATCTAATTCTTTAGGATTTGGAGGACATAATGCTACAATACTATTAAAGGAATTTCTAGAATAGAATAATTAAAACCGCTCTGAGCATTAAGAAGGCAATCATATATTAATGTTAAGAGCGGTTTTTATTTAAAATAAATTTATTGTATTTGACTTATACTATGTTATACTTAAGAAAATATTAATTACAATGGAGTGGTATTATGACATTCAATATTCCCAAGTATGTAGAAAAAATAATAGATATATTAGAAATGCAAGACTATGAAGCATATATAGTAGGGGGTAGTATTAGAGATATGTTCTTAGGTAAAGAACCTAATGACTATGATATTGCTACAGATGCATCTCCTGATAAAATAAAGTCTGTTTTTTCGGAATTTAAAACTATTGATATAGGTGAAAAATTTGGAACAATTTTGATATCGCAAGAAGAAGGGGATATTGAAGTAACTACTTTTAGAAAAGAAGGTAGGTATATAGATGGAAGGAGGCCAGAAATGGTAAATTTTTCTTCTAATATTGAAGATGATTTAAGTAG
>NZ_DATHXO010000163.1:0-6947 GCF_035459645.1 Schnuerera sp. | reverse complement strand
CCAAATCTACTATTTAACACCATTGTTATTGCTGCTGTTAATGTTGTTTTACCATGGTCTACGTGACCTATTGTTCCTATGTTTACGTGAGGTTTAGTCCTTTCAAATTTTGCTTTTCCCATTATCTATTCCTCCTTAAATAATTGTTAATTATGACCTAAAATTTTTTCTGCAATGCTACTTGGCACTGGTTCATAGTGATCAAATTGCATTGAATAAACTGCTCTACCTTGAGTGTTAGAACGAAGATCTGTTGCATAACCAAACATTTCAGATAGTGGAACATATCCTCTTACTACCTGAACACCACTTCTTGGTTCCATGCCTTCTATTCTACCTCGTCTTGAATTTATATCTCCTATTACATCACCCATATATTCTTCTGGCATAATAACCTCTACCTTCATTATTGGTTCTAATAATACCGGTTTTGCTTTTTCCATAGCTTCTTTAAAAGCCATAGAACCAGCAATTTTAAATGCCATCTCCGAAGAGTCAACCTCATGATATGACCCATCAAAAAGAGTTACTTTAATATCTACTACAGGATAGCCTCCAATTATACCTGATTGCATAGCTTCTTGAATTCCATTGTCTACAGAGGATATATACTCTTTCGGTATAACTCCCCCTACTATTTTATTAACAAATTCATAGCCTGCACCTGGTTCCTGTGGCTCTATTTTTATCTTAACATGACCATATTGACCACGACCACCAGATTGTCTTACATATCTAGTATCTGTTTCAGCAGCTACTGAAATAGATTCCTTGTAAGCTACTTGAGGATTACCTACATTGGCTTCTACTTTAAATTCTCTTAAAAGTCTATCAACGATTATTTCTAAATGTAGTTCACCCATTCCAGCGATTATAATCTGGCCTGTTTCCTCATTAGTAAATGTTTTAAATGTAGGATCTTCTTCTGCAAGTTTTGCTAAAGCTACACTCATCTTTTCTTGACTAGCCTTTGTTTTTGGTTCAATAGCTACTTCTATAACAGGTTCTGGAAACTCCATAGTCTCTAATATGATTTGATTATCTATGTCACATAATGTATCCCCTGTAGAAGTATCTTTTAATCCAACTGCCGCAGCAATATCTCCTGCATAAACTTCTTTTACTTCTTCTCTTTTGTTAGCATGCATCAAAAGAATCCTACCTATTCTTTCCCTTTTGCCTTTAATAGGGTTATATACATAAGACCCTGCTTCAAGCGTACCAGAATATACCCTAAAATATGCTAATTTCCCAACATAAGGATCTGTTACTATTTTAAATGCTAATGCAGAAAATGGCTCGTCATCAGAAGAACGTCTTTCTTCAGTTTCATCTGAATCTACTGCTAATCCCTTTATTGGAGGTATATCTAATGGTGAAGGTAAATAATCTACTATGGCATCTAATAAAGGTTGAACACCTTTATTTTTATAAGATGAACCACATAAAACTGGAGTTATTTCCACCTTGACCGTAGCAGTTCTTATTGCATCTACAATCTCTTCAGGAGTTATCTCTTCTCCTTCAAGATATTTAATCATTAACTCCTCATCATATTCAGCTATCTTTTCCAATAAGTTTTCCCTGTACTCTTCTGCCAAATCTTTTAAATCTTCTGGTATATCTACTACTTCTATATCTTCTCCAAGATCATCATTATAGATTCTGGCATTCATATTCACTAAGTCTACGACTCCAGTAAAATGGTCTTCTTTTCCAATGGGTAACTGAATGGGGACTGGATTGGCTTTTAATCTATCCTTAATCATATCTATTACTCTAAAATAATCTGCTCCAACAATATCCATCTTGTTGACGAAAGCCATTCGGGGAACGTGATATTTATCCGCCTGTCTCCAAACTGTTTCTGATTGAGGTTCTACTCCTCCTTTAGCACAAAATACTGCCACTGCACCATCTAAGATTCTAAGGGATCTTTCAACTTCTACAGTAAAATCCACGTGGCCTGGCGTATCTATAACATTAACCCTATGACCCCTCCAATGGCATGTAGTAGCTGCTGATGTTATTGTTATTCCTCTTTCCTGCTCTTGTTCCATCCAATCCATTTGGGCAGCACCTTCGTGGGTTTCTCCTACTTTATGAATTTTTCCAGTATAAAACAATATCCTCTCTGTGGTAGTTGTTTTTCCTGCATCTATATGGGCCATTATTCCTATGTTTCGTGTTTTCTCTAATGGAAATTCTCTGGACACAATACTTCCTCCTTCCTGATTCTATGTCCCCCTCCACACGTTTATTATTAACAGACTACCATCCGTAATCTACCATCTATAATGTGCGAATGCTTTGTTTGCTTCTGCCATCTTGTGAGTTTCTTCTCTTTTCTTAACACTTGCGCCTGTATTGTTAGCTGCATCCATTATCTCCTTAGCTAATCTCTCTACCATGGTTTTTTCACCTCTTGCTCTTGAATAACGAACAAGCCAACGCAAGCCTAAAGTTTCTCTTCTTTCTGGCCTTACTTCAACTGGGACTTGGTATGTTGCTCCACCAATACGTCTAGCTTTAACTTCTAATACGGGCATTATATTATTCATGCCTTTATAAAATACTTCTAAAGGTTCCTCACCAGTTTTTTCTGATATATAATCAAATGCACCATATACAATGCCTTGTGCAATTCCTTTTTTTCCATCAAGCATAATACTGTTAATAAGCTTTGTAACCACTACGTCATTGTATATCGGATCTGGTGAAACCTCTCTTTTAGCCACATATCCTTTTCTTGGCACTTTGCTTCCCTCCTTAACCATATAAAGTAAATTCATTGGTACTCGACAGATTTATTCTGCCGTTGTGCGCCTAATGCATCTATATATAAATGGAATAATTCCATGCATCGTCAGCACAATTACTATTTCTTAGGCCTTTTGACCCCATATTTGGATCTAGATTGCATCCTTCCCTCTACTCCTGCTGTATCTAAGGTACCTCTAACTATATGGTATCTGACACCTGGAAGGTCTTTAATTCTTCCACCTCTTATCAATACAACACTATGTTCTTGTAAATTATGTCCAATACCAGGAATATAAGCAGCAACTTCTACTCCATTTGTAAGTCTAACTCTAGCAACTTTTCTAAGGGCTGAGTTAGGCTTCTTTGGTGTAACAGTTCTAACCGCTGTACAAACTCCTCTTTTTTGTGGAGAATGGACTGTATTAGCTTCCTTTTTTAGTGAGTTAAAGTTAATACCTAGTGCTGGGGATTTGGATTTGTATTCAACCTTTTTCCTTCCTTTCCTAATCAATTGATTAATTGTTGGCATTATTGCACCTCCTTCTATATATAAATATTATTTTAGTAATGCAGCACTGGCTGCACTAACATCTATTTTACATGTTTCTCCCAATTTCTTCATAGTTTCTACATAAACTACTGGAATTTGTTTTTCATCACAAGCCATGGTAATTTCATTTGTTACTCTTTTATCTGCATCTTTTGCTATATATACTGTTTTTACTTCTCCACTCATCAATGCTCTCTTTACCTCTTTAGTTCCAACTATTTTCTTGTCTGTGTTAAGCTTAGATACCATAAAGTTTCTTCCCCCTTCTAAACATTTTAAAGATTATGTGGACAAAACGCCCACATAATCTACATGTCATCAAAAGAGTTTACTTGAAATTTTCACACTTATATATTCTATCATCAGTTATTTTCAGTGTCAACAATATTTTCTTCTAAGTCTATTATTTCTTCTTCCTCTTCATATACTACATCTATATTTTTATATCTTCTCATACCTGTTCCTGCAGGAATTAGCTTACCAATTATAACATTTTCTTTTAACCCTATAAGGTGATCTTCTTTTCCTTTAATAGCTGCTTCTGTTAATACTCTAGTGGTTTCCTGGAAACTAGCAGCAGAAAGGAAAGATTCAGTAGCTAATGAAGCTTTAGTTATTCCAAGAAGAGTTCTTCTACCTACCGCAGGTTCATTTCCATTTTCTATTGCTTCTTTATTTATATCTTCAAAATCATGGATGCTTACTAAGCTCCCTGGTAATAGTTCTGTATCTCCCGAATCCTCTACTTTAACCTTGCCTAACATTTGTCTAACTATTATTTCAATATGTTTATCCGCTATATCTACTCCTTGGAGCCTATATACCCTTTGTACTTCTTTTACTAAATAATTTTGTACTCCATGAATTCCTTTTATCTTTAATATATCATGAGGGTTCACTGAACCTTCAGTAATTTCATCTCCTGCTTCAATAAAGTCGCCATCCCTTACCTTTAATCTAGAACCATAATTTATATTATAGGACTTTCTATTTCCATCTTTAGATGTGACTACTACTTCTTTTTTCTTCTTGGTTTCGTTTATGGCTATTTCTCCTGAAATTTCCGAAATAATAGCAAGACCTTTAGGTTTTCTTGCTTCAAATAACTCTTCTACCCTTGGCAAACCTTGAGTTATATCAGCACCAGCTACTCCACCTGTATGGAATGTACGCATCGTAAGTTGAGTTCCTGGTTCACCAATAGACTGGGCAGCTATAGTCCCGACAGCCTCTCCTACATTTACTGGGTCTCCAGTAGCTAGATTCCTTCCGTAACAATGAGCGCATACTCCATGACGTGTTTTACAACCTAGAACAGACCTAACTTTTACTTCCTCTATTCCTGCATCTTGTATGTTTTCTGCTATATCCTCTGTAATCATATGGTCTTTCTCTACTATTATTTCCTTTGTTTTAGGATCTAGTATATTTTCTACAGTATATCTTCCTACTATTCTATCTTTTAGCTCTTCAATTACTTCTCTACCATCCTTAAATGCTTTTGCAACTAAGTATTGATCCGTACCGCATTCCTCTTCTCTCACTATTACATCTTGACTAACATCTACCAGTCTTCTAGTTAAGTAACCAGAGTCAGCAGTTCTCAGAGCTGTATCCGCTAATCCTTTTCTTGAACCATGAGTGGATATGAAAAATTCTAAAACATCTAGCCCTTCCCTAAAATTAGACTTTATAGGAATTTCTATAGTCTTACCAGAAGCACTTGCCATTAAACCTCTCATACCAGCTAACTGTCTAATCTGGTTCTTACTACCTCTTGCTCCTGAATGAGCCATTATATATATATTGTTCATATGATCTAATTTATCCATTAATGCTTCTGTAATATCTTCTGTAGTCCTATTCCATATTTCAATTACTTTTTCATATCTTTCTTCGTCTGAAATCAATCCTCGTCTATAAGACTTTTCAAATTTATCAACTTCTTCTTCCGATTTTCCTAACAATTCCATTTTCTTTTCAGGTACTATAATATCTCCCATACTTATACTTATGGCGCCTTTTGTTGAATAATGAAAACCCAGCTCCTTAATTCGATCTAATACAGATGCTGTTACAGTGTTTCCATGTTTTCTATAACATCTTTCGATTATATTTCCTAAGGTTTTTTTATCTACTAATATATCAATTTCCAAAGAATATTTGTCTTTTTTTCTATCTACAAAGCCTAAATTTTGTGGTATACTGTCGTTAAATATGAACCTTCCTACTGTACTTTCTACAAGTACACCTCTATCATTTTCATCTATTTTCTTCCTTACCTTTACTTTTGCATGTATGCCTACATCACCATTATAATAAGCCTGCAACATCTCATCATAATCTTTGAAAATTTTCCCTTCCCCTTTTTCTCCTGGATTATCAAGAGTTAAATAATAACTACCTAATACCATGTCTTGAGTTGGGGTTGTTATTGGCTTTCCATCCTTGGGTGCCAATATATTGTTAACAGATAACATTAAAAGCCTTGCCTCTGCTTGAGCTTCAGTAGATAATGGAACGTGTACAGCCATTTGATCCCCATCAAAATCCGCATTATAAGCGGTACAAACAAGAGGATGTAGTTTTATCGCTTTCCCTTCTACCAATACAGGTTCAAATGCTTGAATTCCTAATCTATGAAGAGTAGGTGCTCTGTTAAGTAATACAGGATGATCCTTGATTACTTCGTCTAATACATCCCATACAACTGATTTCATTCTTTCTACCATCCGCTTAGCAGATTTAATGTTATGAGCATATCCTTCTTGAACTAATTTTTTCATTACAAAAGGTTTAAACAACTCTAATGCCATTTTCTTTGGTAATCCACATTGATAAAATTTCAATTCTGGTCCAACTACTATTACTGAACGGCCAGAATAGTCTACCCGTTTACCTAATAAGTTTTGTCTAAACCTACCTTGTTTTCCTTTTAGCATATCAGATAACGATTTTAAAGGTCTATTTCCTGGCCCAGTAACCGGTCTACCTCTACGTCCATTATCAATTAACGCATCTACTGCTTCTTGTAGCATCCTTTTTTCATTTCTAACTATTATATCTGGTGCTCCTAAATCTAATAACCTTTTTAATCGATTGTTTCTATTAATAACCCTTCTATACAGGTCATTTAAATCCGATGTTGCAAACCTACCCCCATCTAATTGAACCATAGGTCTTAAATCTGGTGGGATAACAGGAATTACATCTAATATCATCCACTCTGGTCTATTACCAGAAGCCCTAAAAGCTTCCACTACCTCAAGCCTTCCGCAGCCCTGAAATCCGGAAAAGCAAATAACTGATCTGCTTTGGGAACCACCACCAGGCCAACATTTTCGAAATCCAGTCCCTTTGCAATCATCTGGGTACCGACTAATATTTGCGTATCATTATTGGCAAATCGGGTCAGAATTTTCTCCAGACGGGTCCTTCCTGATGCCGTATCGTAATCCATCCGGTCAATCCGCACTCCCGGGAGCAATACCCCCAGTTGTTCCTCCAGTTTTTCAGTCCCCATTCCATACAAATGCATATCCCACGAATTACAGGAGGGGCACTCCCGCGGTTTGGGTTTTTCCTTCCGGCAATAATGGCATTGCAGTTTGTCCGAAAACTTATGGTAGGTCAT
>NZ_DATHXO010000162.1:0-3884 GCF_035459645.1 Schnuerera sp. | reverse complement strand
TAATTATTCGAGTAATAATTGGAACTCTAATAGGAGGGATTGCTGGATATTATGGTGGATGGATAGATAATGTTTTAATGAGAATAACTGAAGTTTTCATGTCTTTTCCTTTTTTACCTCTGGTAATTACTGTTTCTGCAGTGGTTGGAGTAAGTATAAGTCCAGAGCAAAAGATGTATCTAGTTATGTTTATTTTAGGGATTTTAAGCTGGCCGGGATTAGCAAGGATGGTTAGAGGACAGATATTATCTTTAAGGGAACAAGAATTTGTTCTTGCTGCAAAAGCATTGGGGATAAGAAACTCAAGAATTATTTGGAAGCATCTAGTACCAAATACTGTAGGTTATATTGTGGTTAATGCTACAATAGGAGTAGCATCTGCAATATTACAGGAAAGTGCACTATCCTTTCTTGGACTTGGGGTAGCACCACCAGTACCAACATGGGGTAACTTAATACAGTATGCAAGGAATATGTATAATTTACAGCATCGTCCTTGGTTGTGGATACCGCCAGGATTATTAATCTTTGCTACAGTAATGTGTATTAACTTAATAGGTGATGGCTTACGTGATGCTATAGACCCTAAATCTTAGAGGATAGGAGGATAGAATATGTCTAAATTATTGGAAGTTAAGAATTTAAAAACTTATTTTTATACAGATGATGGAATAGTAAAAGCTATTGACGGAGTTAATTTTTCAGTAGAAGCAGGTAAGACTATAGGTATAGTAGGAGAATCCGGCTGTGGCAAAAGTATAACAGCCATGTCAATTCTACGTTTAATACCAGATCCTCCTGGAAAGATAGTTGATGGAGAAGTCATATTTGAGGGAGAGGATCTTACAAAAGTTTCAAATAAGGAGATTCGAAACATTAGAGGGAATAATATTTCTATGATATTCCAAGAACCTATGACTTCATTAAATCCAGTATTTACTGTAGGCTATCAAATAGGAGAAGTTTTAATGCTTCATCAAAAATTGAGCGAAGAAGAAGCTAAGGAAAGAGCCATTGAAATGATTGATTTAGTAGGTATTCCTAATGCAGAGAGGATCGTTGAAGAATATCCTCATCAGTTATCCGGTGGAATGAGACAAAGGGTAATGATAGCGATGGCTTTAGCTTGTCAACCAAAACTTCTTATTGCTGATGAGCCAACTACTGCTTTAGATGTTACTATTCAAGCTCAAATATTGGAAATAATGAATGAGTTAAAAAGCAAATTGAATACATCTATTATGCTAATAACTCATGATTTAGGAGTTATTGCAGAGATGGCAGACCATGTTATAGTTATGTATTCTGGTAAAGTAGTTGAGGATGCGCCTATTACGGAATTATTTAAGAATCCAAAGCATCCATATACTATTGGGCTAATGGGCTCTATACCTTCTTTAGTTAAGGAAGGGCAAAGACTTGAAACCATTCCAGGTGCAGTACCAAATCCACTATATTTACCCAAAGGATGTTATTTCCATCCTAGATGTAAATTTGCTACAGATGAATGTAGAGAAGGTCAACCAGAATTACGAGAGATAGCTCCTGGACATAAAGTTGCCTGTATAAGAGCTGAGGAGGTGTCTAGATAATGAGCGAAGTTTTACTAGAAGTTTCTAATCTAAAAAAATACTTTCCTATAACAAAAGGATTTATTAAAAGAAATGTAGGAAATGTTAAAGCTGTAGATGATGTGTCCCTTTTTATTAAAGAGGGGGAAACATTGGGGATAGTAGGAGAATCAGGATGTGGTAAATCTACATTAGGAAGAACATTATTAAGGCTATATGATGCCACTGCTGGAGAAGTAAAGTTTAAAGGCATAGACGTATTAAATGCTCCAAAAGATGAGATGAAAAAACTGAGAAGGGAAATGCAAATAGTATTTCAAGACCCTTATAGTTCGTTAAATCCTAGGATGACGGTGTCTCAAATAGTAGGAGAAGCTTTAGTTGAGCATGGATTATACAGAAAAGGCAAAAAATTAGATAATTATGTAGTAGAAGTTATGAATAAATGTGGTTTGGCTAGATATCATATGAATAGATATCCTCACGAGTTTTCGGGAGGGCAAAGACAACGTATAGGTGTAGCTAGAGCTTTGGCTTTAAATCCATCTTTTATAGTAGCTGACGAGCCAGTTTCTGCTCTGGATGTTTCTATTCAATCTCAGGTTATAAACTTATTTACAGATTTACAAAGGGAATTAAATCTTTCTTATATGTTTATTTCCCATGATTTAGGAGTTGTAAGGTATATATCACATAGAGTTGGGGTTATGTATTTAGGGTCTTTGGTAGAGCTAGCAGATAAAAACATCTTGTTTGATAGTCCTAAACATCCATATACTCAAGCTTTACTATCAGCTATACCTCATCCAGACCCAACTCTTAAGAGAGACAGGATAATACTTGAAGGAGACATACCGAGTCCATCCAATCCACCTAGTGGATGTAAATTCCATACTCGTTGTATGTATGCTCAAGATATTTGTAAAGAAGAGATACCTGAATTTAGGGATCTAGGAGGAGAACACTTTGTTGCGTGTCACTTCGCGAAATAGAAAACCAATTAAAGATCTTGAAAAAGAAGTAAAAGAAGAACTAGATAAAAAAAACAAAGAAAAACCTTTCGAATTTACAAAGAAGGATATTTTAGCTATGATTATAGCAGGGTATCAAGTAATAATGCCTATAGCTTTAATAGGTGTTATAGTCTTTGCTATATTCACTTACGTTTTTTTGAATTTCTTTTTAAAGTAAAATAGATAATAAAACATGATAAGTCAGTAGAATAGACTTATCATGTTTTTTATCTATTAAATACAGTATTTAATAGATAAAAAATAGTTGACATGGTGATATAAAATGTTATAATAATAAAGTAGGTTTTTTTATAAGCGGGAGTGGCGGAATTGGCAGACGCGCTAGACTTAGGATCTAGTGTCTTTGACGTGGGGGTTCAAGTCCTCTTTCCCGCACCAAAACACAACCAGTGGTGAAACCATTGGTTTTTTTCATATTTAATTCAATTATGATATAATACTTATAAATTGGATAATAATATTTTATATGGTATAATTTTATGGTATAATATATTAGTTTTAAATGCAATAAATAAAAGTTTAGGAGGATAACATAATGAATTCTGTTTTAGAAAAAAAAGAAAAAAACCAAGCCTTTTTTAATATTGAAATCGATGAAAACGAATTCGAAAAAGCTGTTCAAAAAGCATACTTAAAAAACAGAAATAGATTCAATATACCAGGTTTTCGTAAAGGCAAGGTACCCAGAAAGATAATTGAGATGAATTATGGTGAAGGTGTATTTTATGAAGAAGCATTAAATATTATTTTACCAGATGCTTATGATGAGGCCATAGAAGAATTGGAATTAGAACCAGTAGATACACCAGATGTTGATATCGAACAATTAGAAAAAGGGAAACCTATAATTATTAAGGTAGAAGTGACCATAAAGCCAGAAGTAAACTTAGGAGATTATAAAGGTATAGAAGTTGAAAAAGTAGAGTATAATGTTACAGATGAAGATGTAGATAAGGAATTAAAGGCTGTTCAAGAAATGAATGGAAGGATTATAGAAGCAGGAGATAGGGAAACTAAAGAAGGAGATATGCTTATTATAGATTTTGAAGGGTATATAGATGAAGAACAGTTTGAAGGTGGCACTGCAGAAAACCAAGAATTGGAAATAGGTGCTAACAAATTTATCCCTGGATTTGAAGAACAGCTTAAGGGTAAGAAAAAAGGAGAAGAAGTAGAAGTTAAAGTAACCTTCCCAGACGGCATTTACGACAAGGACCCGGGCAAGCACAAGAACGCAAAAAAGTACGAGCGCATCGCCTTCCGCGAAGCCATCGACAAG
>NZ_DATHXO010000161.1:0-3695 GCF_035459645.1 Schnuerera sp. | reverse complement strand
AAAATTCAAATCAGGTATAGGTTCTTTTTTATCCCATAATGCTGCTTTTGCACCTTTTTCTATTGCTTGTTCAATAAATTTATGTCCATTAAAGTTTTCACCTATTGGTGGTATGAATAATTGGTTTTTGCTAATGGTTCTCGTGTCTGTAGAGACTCCTTCAATTTCAATTTTAGAAAATTCTTCTTTCAATCCGGAACCTTTTACCATGAACTCTATATCTTTTAGCTTACGTTTTATCATTCTTCAACTCCCCTTGTATACAAGATGGATTTTTTCTGTTGATATCTTTTAAAGGCCAATTTTATTAGCCATTCTATAAGTTCGGCATAAGTAGTGCCATTAGTAGCTTCCCATAGAACTGGAGTCATACTTAGAGCTGTAAAACCTGGCATTGTATTTACTTCATTTACTAATATTTGGTTATCATCAGTAACAAATATATCTACCCTAGCAAGACCATAACAATTTAAAACCTTAAAGGATTTTACTGCCATTTCTCTCACTTTGTCAGCTACTTCTGGCTCTAATCTAGCTGGAACAACAGGAGTTATTTTCCCATCTATATATTTAGCATTATAATCGAAGAAGGGCTTTTCCATAATAAATTCACCAGAGACAGATGCTTTAGGATGGTTATTTCCTATAACAGAGGTTTGCATTTCTCTGCCTACTACTTCCTTTTCTATTATTATTTTACAATCATAGAGGAAAGCTTTTTGGAAGGATTTTTTAAGTTCTTCCCTATTTTCAGCTATGGATATTCCAACACTAGAACCTGAATTGGCAGGTTTAATATAACAAGGATAGCCGATTTTTTCTTCCACTTGTTTATAGCATTTTGTCTCATTTTCTTTCCAATTATGTAATCTGAAAGAAATATATTTTGTTTGAGGTATTCCATGATTAGAAAAAACATCTCTCATTATAACCTTGTCCATTGCTGCAGCAGAAGATAAAACTTCATTTCCTACATAGGGTACATCTAATAGTTCTAAAAGTCCTTGTATAGTGCCATCTTCTCCATTAATGCCATGGATGGCTGGAAATATTATATTTTTTTCTCCTTCTCTAAAATCTTTAGCTAAAAATTCTCCTATAGATTTAGCAATAGTAGTGGACGGTTTGACTTGTAGTTGTTTTACATCTTGTATTTCTTCTTCTAATAATCCTAAATTACACCATATACCTTCTTTTGTAATATATACTGGATAAACATTGAATTTATCTCTATTTAAAGCATTTAGTATTGCTGATGCAGATTTTAAAGATACCTCATGTTCTACGGATTTACCTCCATAAAGTACATAAACATTGGTTTTCATATATTTTCTCCTCTCTTTTGTACTAACTATTTATGATGATTATCTGTATTTGTCAATATAATAAGTTTATTATATATATGAAAAATGCTATCATAATAGAACTTAATAATCAATATATATTTGTTACCATAGGGCTATAGCCATTAGTATCTTTGTATATGATTTTAGCATTATATATAGAAGGAAATTTTGAATTTAATAATATTAAAAAATTCTTTTAGTTGGATTTTTCTATGAAATACTATAAAATTATATATATAGGAGGGATTTAAATGAGTAATAGTAGTACAGATGTTGCTAAGGCAGCTATAAAATTAGCAGTATCAACTAGAGAAGAGGAAAATATTTTAATAGATGAGTTACGAAAAAAAGATATAAAAAGCGCAGCGGTAAATATTGGTGGGGACTTAATCAACTCTATACCTAAAATTATAGAAAGAGCATTGGTGGCCTCAAAAAAGACGGGGATTATAAAGGATGTTCACGTCCATGAAGGAGCAGTAGCAGGAGCAGCTAAAGACGCTATTAGTCAAGTGGATTCTAAAGCATTAGGCCTTAATTTTGGTGGGAAATTAGGAATAGCTAGATCAGGAGAACATGTAGTGGTTTGTTTGTTTATAAGCATAGGCTTACTCCATTTAAACGATTTAGCTATAGCAGTAGGTCATAGATCTATTCCAGTTGTGGATTAAAAAATTTCAAAATATTGTTGACAATGATATTAAAACATACTATAATTTAATCATATATTTTTGTAGATAGCAAATATGCTAAGGGTAGGAAGGTAGATTAGTAGGATTTATCAATTCAAAAATTAATATTAGGAGGATGGTAGCATGGTAGGTAAAAAATGTCTTGCCAGTCTAAGTAAATGCTTAGGCTTTGTTTTGTTATTCATTATTAGCTTATCTTTAAATGGATGTTCAACTCAAAATTCTAAAGAAATAGTTTCCATTGGTATTAGTCAAATAATTGAGAACCCGGTTTTAGATTTAGCACGAGAAGGTTTCATCGATGCTCTAAAGGACAAAGGCTATGAAGATGGAAAAAACATTGAAATAGATACTCAGTTTGCTCAAGGGGATATAGCATTAACAACTACTATAGCCCAAAATTTTGTATCTCAGAAAAAAGATTTAATTCTTGCCATATCTACCCCATCAGCCCAAAGCGCATTTCAGTCTACTAAAGATATTCCAATATTATTTACAGCAGTTACGGATCCTATATCAGCAGGGTTAATTCAAAATGTAGATTCTCCAGAAAGGAATATAACTGGGACTACGGATATGGTACCAATAGATAAACAACTAGAATTAGGTAAAACAATCTTTCCAGATGCAAAAAAGGTAGGCGTTCCTTATAATACAAGTGAAATAAATTCTCAAGTACAAGTAGAATTAGCTAAAGAAACAGCGCAGTCCCAAGGACTTGAAATAGTTGAGATACCAGTTACAAACTCATCAGAGATAGAACCAGCTCTTAGTGGGAAAATTGGAGAAATTGATTTTTTATTTCTTCCATCAGACAATTTAATAGCTTCTAGTATGTCTATAATTACTAAGATAGCTTTAGATAACAATATTGGAGCTATTGGTGTGGATGAACCTATGGTTAAAAATGGTGCCTTAGCTTGTGAAGGTCTAGATTATTATAAATTAGGATATGAAACAGGGCTTATGGCTATAGGAATAATTGAAGGAAAGGAAATAAAGGATTTACCTGTTTCTAGATCTACAGATACTCAACTTACTATAAACAAGGATATAGCAGATAAATTAGGAATTGCTCTACCAGAAAGTGCACTAGATGGGGTAGTAATAATTGGGGAGGAGAATTAAATGAATAGTTTCGTACTAGGTATCCTACAACAAAGTTTAGTTTTTTCCATAGCAGTAATGGGAATATATATAACTTATAAAATTCTTAAATTTGCAGACCTGTCAGCAGACGGTAGTTTTACTTTAGGGGCAAGTGTATCTGCTATACTTATAATTAATGGGATTAATCCTTTTATATCTTTGGTGTTTTCCATGTTAGCAGGGGCTTTAGCTGGTATTGTAACGGGTATATTGAATGTAAAGATGAAAATTCAGGATATACTTTCAAGTATTTTAGTAATGATTGGGTTATATTCCATAAATTTGAGAATAATGGGAATGGCTAATCTTCCTTTATTTAATCATGAAAGTATATTCACAGGAAATAATACTTTGATGATTGTATTTATACTTGCTGCTGTTTCTGGTTTGTTTTTCACCTTGTTTTTCAAAACTAAGCTAGGTTATTTGCTAAAGGGTATAGGAGATAATGAAAATATGATTATTTCCTTAGGTATTAATACTGGAAGAATTAAAATATTTGCTCTTT
>NZ_DATHXO010000160.1:0-30215 GCF_035459645.1 Schnuerera sp. | reverse complement strand
AGCTATTGAAGAAGAAGCTTTTTATGCAAATTTGGAGTTATTAGCAAAAGCTACTAAAACAGCTAGTAAAGTAGGTCTTTTCATAGGTGGAACAATGATTACAGCTGGTCTTTCTACAGCAGCAGCTGGATACTTGACTTTGGGAGAGGGAGTAGGTGTTGTTGTTTCAGGATTGGATGTTGTTTTAGATGTAAGCTCTACAGCAAGTACTATTATTGTTGGAGAAAATGGTAAATTAACCATGACTTTAGAGGAGATGAAAGATGATTATGCTCCAGTTTCTGCAATTTTTGGACTACCTGACTTAGGAGGATTAGATTATGGTAATAAATTATTCTATGTAGGGGAGCAGATTATCGATTTTGTATATGAAGATAAGATTCTTGGTATTAAAATCAGTAATGATTCTGAAGATGGAAATATTGATTATGTACAAATACCTTTAAAAGATGGAAAGATTCCAAAAGAATTTTTTGAATCTGACATATTGGATGAGGCATTTATGAAAGAATATCAGGAATTGTTTTCTGATATAATCTATGAAATGGATTATGAAAATGATGAGGATATTTATTCGGATTTTAATGACCTTACCTATGAGGATATAGATAATATGTTAGAACAATTGGATATGAGCATTGAAGAGTTTGATATGATTTATGATGAATTAATTAAAGAAATTGAGGAGATAGAAAATAGGCCAATAGATGGAATTTTAGATGAAATTGAAAAAGAATTATTAGAAGAAGATGAATCAATAGAAGAAGAACAAGATATTGACAATGATGATAATGATAACAACAACGATGACGACAATAATGATGAAGATTATGATGAAAAGGAAGACCCAGAAGACCCAGAAGACCCAGAAGACCTAGATAATCCAGAAGACCCAAATGATGAAGTTTATTATACTTTGACAGTATATTATGTTTTAGAATTTGACGATGAGGATGTAATACTACCTCCAACCTTTGAAAAGAAAGATTACAAATATGGAGATAAATACAATATTCCTGTACCAAAAATTGAAGGGTATACCCCTGATAAGGATACAGTGGAAGGTACTATAGGAATGGATGAGACTGTCATTGTATCATATATGAAGGATTACGAGCCTTATAAGGTTTTGTTAATAGAATATGTTATAGATGATGAAAAGGTAGAAGCGCCCGAACCATATATAGATGGGGACATAAAAATTGGGCAAGAGTACAATATACCTTCACCAACCGTGGAAGGATATTATACTGATAATCCAGTGGTAAGTGGGATTATGGAAGAAGGACTCAATCAGGTAATAGTAACATATTATAACAATGACAAATACTATACTGTAACTATAAGATACGTATTTGCAGATGAGGATGGTAATGAGCTAGGAGAAGCAAAAGCAACTGAAACTAGAGAAGTAAAAGTAGGAGATAGTTATACAATTATAGCACCTGAAATTGATGGATATTATCCTGATCTTGAGAAATATACTGCTATAATGGGTGATGTTGGGAATATGAATTATACTATAAAATACAGAGAGGCAAATACTACAGAATATGTTATTTCAGGGTTGGTTGATTTAGATATAATCAAAATACCTGAAGGGAAGTCATTAGAGGAAGCCTTAGCTTATTTGCCTGAAAAAGTTCCGGTTTACATTAATGCTGGAAATAATATAATTGAAATCGACCTAGTATGGAAAGAGAATTCTGAGAGAATCTATCCTACTGTAGATGAGGTTATAGGCAAATACCCTTATACAGGTTCATATGAATTCCAAGGTGAATTTAATCTGCCAGAGAATGTTATTAATCCGTCGGATGAGTATATGGAATTCGTTCCAAAAATCACAATAGAGGTTTATCCAGTAGTTGAAGATTCGTATAATATAGGCGTAGATTATTCTCAGCAAGAAAGGGAGATAAATGGTACTTTATATGATTACTCAGTTTGGTACGAAGATAGCTACGGAGAAAAGCAAGGACTTTGGGAACATTATGTAAATGGATATATTTATGAAAGATATGTATACAAAGATAATTATTATAATGGTCTTCATGAAGAATTCGCAGGGGATAATAATGGAAAAACGAAAGAAGCATATTATCAATATAGTTATGATGATATAGACCAAGTATATAGATCTTGGTTAGAAGGATCATATATATTATGGCATGATAATGGGAATAAGAAATCGGAAGGTCAGTTCTCTAAAGGTAATAAAACCGGTGAATGGAAAGAATATCATGATGATGAAACTTTAGCTTCTAAAGGTAGTTATGAAGATGATTCAATGGAAGGTTCTTGGGAATACTATCATAAGAATGGAAAGATTGAATCTAAAGGTAGCTATGAAAATGGTAAACAAGTAGATTTATGGATATATTATAATGAAGATGGTAGCATTGACTATAAATGGAACTATACAACACAGCAATATGTAGATTAATATTGGTTAAATAATAAAAATCTGAAATGGCTGTCAGCTTAATCTGGCAGCCATTTATACAATGAGGTGATAGTATGAAAAAAGCTATAATTTTTATATTGATATTTTTATGGATACTACCCTTGGATGCTTATGCAGTTAGAGATATTGATTATTTCAATACTCATATCAAAGAGATAACAGAATATTATCCATTATTCAACAGTAGATATGGGGAAAGGCTTATCAAATACAATTCAAAATTAGATACTATTGGTAAACTAAAAAAAATACACAGCTCCATAGACCCTTATAGCAATTTTTTCTCAAAAGATGAGTTAGCAATCAATATTTTTGACAGAAAAGATGATATAGATAGAATACCTGTAGAGTATGAGATCATCAAAGATATAGGCTATATACGTATATTTACTTTTAATGATGATATTTATGATAAAGTTGTAGATGTTTTAAAGATTATGGATGAAAATAATATTAATAATCTTGTTTTGGATTTAAGAGATAATAAAGGTGGAGAGATATTAGAAAGTGTAAAGGTCGGACAACTATTTGTAAAGGAAGGCTTAATAGCTAAAATCGATTATTATTCTGAAGAATTTGAGGATATGGAGTATTACTCAAATCTTAAGGAATTGAAATATAATCTTATTGTTCTTGTGAACGAGGAAACTTCTAGTGCTGCTGAGCTTCTTACAGGGGCAATTCAGGACAGTGGTTCTGGGTATATTGTTGGAAACAAGACCCATGGAAAATCAAGGATACAGAAATTTATTCCTATTATGAATGAAGAAGCATTTTTTAATAATAATGATTTATGTGAAAAGCCAACTATAAATGCATTGAAAGCAATGGAACGAGGAATTATTTTAAATAATAAAGATATATTAGGATGGGCTAAAATAACAGTAGGTAGTTTTTATACTAGAAATGGCAAAGAAATCGAAGGGACAGGCATAAATCCCGATTATCTCCTTAATGAAATGGAAGGTGAAGAATATTTTGCTATACTATGTAACAAATTTTTGAACTAGATATTATATCATCAATGTGATAAAATTTATTAAAACTAATAGTAGAATTGAAAAGTCAAATAGAGAAACATTAAAGATTATAGGTCATGGTTAAAGGAAAGAAAATAAAATATGATAAATGGATTAATATTATAGTTTATGGGTAAATACAACTAGACAAAGTATTAACAAAGAAAGGATGATAAAATGGAATGGATAGAAGTAGTGATGCCAATTATTAAAAGTATATTTTTAGCCATTATAGTTCTAATAGTTGGTTCTACAATTATTAAGTTTTTAATTAAAGTGTTAGAAAAACAAATACAACGTTCAAAATTGGATAATAGCTTGAAACCCTTTATCATGTCCCTTATAAGTGCCATTTTAAAGATTTTATTAGCTTTATCAGTCATCAGTATTCTAGGAGTTGACATAACTTCCTTTGTAGCAATTTTAGCTGCAGCTGGATTTGCTGTAGGTTTAGCATTTCAGGGATCCTTGTCAAATTTTGCAGGAGGAATATTACTATTAACATTGAGGCCATTTAAAATAGGGGATTTTATTGAAGGTGCTGGTTATAGTGGTACTGTTAAAGGTATCCAGATTCTTTATACAGAATTGGTTACTCCAGATAATAAATCAGTGTATATACCAAATGGAGATTTATCAAATGCTGGTATTGTAAATTATTCTAAGAATAGCACACGACGTGTTGATTTAACTTTTGGCGTTGGATATGAAGCAGATAACAATCATGTTATCAAAACATTGAAGGATATTGTAGATAATCACCCATCTGTACTTGATGAACCAGAGCCTTTTATTAGACTAACTGGTCATGGAGATAGTGCTGTTGAATATACTGTGCGTATATGGGTTAAAAGTGAAGACTATTGGGGAGTATACTTTGATATCTTAGAACAAGCAAAGATTCGTTTTGATGAAGAAAATATTTCAATACCATATCCACAAATGGATATACATTTAAATAAATAATTATTAACAGATTAATGAAGAAGAACAAGAAAATTACATATCTTGAGCTTCTTTTTCTCTTTTATTTCGTTTTTAAAATTCTTTATAGTAAAATATGAGTGATAAACCATTAGACTAGAGTCCTTAACTTTTATATAAGCTTAGTTTGCAAGGAGGCAATGTTAATGAAAAATATTTCACAATATGTAGGAAAATATATAATAAAATGGTTAGTGGTTGCCACATTAGTAGGGATTGGGGGTGGATTTACAGCAGTTGCATTAAAAATGTTAATCAAATTTGTTGGGAATTTAAGTAGTTATGTACATATAGGACTAGCACCATTAATAGGAGGTATCTTAGTTACATTTATATATTTCTGGGATAAACTGGCTTCAGGATTTGGAACAGACCATTATGTATGTGAAGTAAACGAGAGTGTAGGGTATTTAAAGACAAAAACATTATTTAGCAAACTGATAGCTACCTCAATAACTTTAGGATTTCAAGGTAGTGGCGGTGTGGAAGGACCTATACTTGTAATTGGGGGGAGTATGGGCAAAATGGTATCTAAAATACCAGTTATAAATAAACATTTTACAAACGAAGATATTAGGATTTTAACTATTTGTGGAGCAGCAGGTGCAATTGGAGCTATATTTAGATCCCCTTTAGGTGGAGGTATTTTTGTAGTAGAGGTTTTATATCGGTCTTCCCTTCATTATGAAGACCTTTTTCCCGCTATGCTTTCTTCAACTATGGGATTTGTAACTTATAGCATGATATCAGATTCAACGCCTTTATTCATTATTCCTAATTATTTACCAGATGTATATAATATACCTTTATTTATTTTAACAGGAATTGTAGCAGGAATAGCTTCTCTATTATTTATGAGAGTTTTTTCTTGGACACAAAGATTTTTTGATAAACTCTCCTATAAAAAAATTCACCCAATTTTAGGTGGTGCAATGACCGGATTAATACTATTGGTGCTTCCTCAAGTTGGAGGTACAGGAGATCATATTATCCAACAGATGATTGATAAAAATTTTTCTATAATATTTTTAATTTTACTTTTTTTAGGCAAAATATTAGCGACATCTTTTACTGTAGCTTCAGGAGGAAGTGCAGGACTTGTGATACCGGCCTTATTTATTGGGGCTATTTCAGGAAATGGTATATCTACATTAGTGGCTAATGGGAACTTAGGATTATCATCGTCTCTAGTGATATCAGGCATGTCAGCTAGCTTTGCAAGCATTGCTAATGTTCCAATTGCTGCAGCAATCATGTTAATAGAGATGGCTGGTTTAAGACTGGGAGTACCTGCCACATTAGGAAGTATAGTTGGTTATGCTATAGGGCATAGTCAAATAATTTATGGAATTAATTGTCCAGAACATTTACAATTTGAAAAAATGAAAAAATGGAGAAATTTTGACATAAATGATGAAAGTCATTGATGTTCTGAAAGAATAATATATAATAATACATAGTATATACGCTTCTCTATTATATAATATTTTTAATACTATATAATAGATATTATTTTGAGAGATGAAATTATTTTGTTATTATAATAGATTTTAAAATAGATTCCACAGAAGGATTAATAGAATGTAAAATTAATAAAATAATATTATGGTGGTGTATTTATGAAGGTTAGATTAGGTTATGTTTCAATCGCTTTAGGGCTTCCAAAAGTTACATCTTCTAGTAAAGTAACCTATACATATTATCAAAAGTTAACAACAAAAGAAGAGAAACTAAACAAACTTAAAAAGGTTTCTTATTCTAATATAATGGATTTAAAAAAGATATTGGAATACAATATAAAGAACAATATACATTTCTATAGAATAACTTCTTCACTTATTCCTCTTGCTACCCATCCAGAAGTTGATTGGAATTACAGGAAGATTTTTTCAGTTGATTTTAAGGCTATTGGAAATATAATAGAAGAACACAACATGAGAGTAGATACCCATCCTGATCAGTTTAATGTAATTAATAGTATAGATGATAAGGTAGTTGAAAACACAAAAAGAAATCTATGGTTTCATGTTAATTTATTTGAAGATATAGGATATCCTCTTGGTAAAATGGTACTCCATATTGGAGGCGCTACTGGAGGTAAGGAAACTGCACTAAAAAGATTTGAAAAGAATTTTAATAAATATCCTAAAGAGATAATATCAAAAATCATTTTAGAGAATGATGACAAAACATTTACTGCTAAGGAAACCCTTCAGTTATGTAAAAATTTAGCTGTTCCCATGGTATTAGATGTCCACCATCATATATGTAATAATGATGGAAATAACATAGAAAAGATATTACCAGATATAATTGCTACATGGGAAGGACAAAAATTACCACCTAAATTTCACTTTTCAAGTCCTAAGGAGCATCTAAAAGATAGGAAACATGCAGATTTTATTGAAGGAGAAGATTTTGTAGAATTTATAGAAATGTGCAAGCCTTTAAATAAAGATATAGATATTATGCTAGAAGCTAAAAAAAAGGACTTTGCCTTATTCAATCTTGTAGATTCGATAAAGAAGTTAAGAAAGGATTGGAAGTGGATAGATTCTTCTACCTTTGAGATTTAATGTTAAGGTTGGTAAAAAAGCATCCTTATACAACTAAGGATGCTTTTAAAATCTTTCTATTGTAGCATTGCTTCAACAAACCAAATATTTTTACTATAGTATGCAACGTAGTCTTCAAATATGGCAACAGTTTCAAAATCGCCTTTTTCATCTGCAGTATTTCTAATATCTGTTGCTAGTTTTTTCATAGATTCTAAATCTTTTTTGATTATTTCTAGAGATTCTTTTACTGAGAAATCTTTTGCATTAATTTCTTCAATATTTGCTTTTTCTAGGTACTCTTTCATAGTAGATAAAGGCATTACTTTTTTCATCTTCAATAATTCAGCTACTTCATCAAAGTTTTCAAACAGCTCATCATAAATTTCTTCTGTGAAATTATGGATGCGCATAAATTGGTTACCTACTACATTCCAGTGAATATTGTGTAATTTTACATTTAATACACCTAAATTAGCTAGGTATTTTTGTAATAAATCGATATGTTTCATTATATTATCTCCTCCAAATGTTTATATTTTTTATTTATTAGTTATTATCTTCTGTTATTTATATTATATGATATAATATAAGATACAAAAAGGCACAAATATGTTAGTAGGGGTGAAGCAATGGAAACAAAAATTTTTAATGGATTTGAAATTGTACAAGATTTAATTAAATTAAGATGGATTCCTGAAATTTTAAAATCTATTCATCTTGGAAATCAACGTTATAGTGATATTTTAAAAAGTATTCCCTATTTAAGTCATACAGAATTAAATAGGAAATTAAACATACTTATAGATAAAAAGGTTATAGAAAAGAACATTAATGGGAGCAATACCTATTATTCTTTACTTAATTTTGGAGATGATTTAGTACATATTTTTTATCATTTAGAAGATTTGGAGGATAAATATTTTCAAACTGCTAGTAGGAAATAATAATTTAGGATTATAGGCATTTGTATTAGATTGTGTATTTGACTTATATAATTGAGTATGTTATGATATGAAACTAGAAAATATAATGAAAGTTTATTTGCTTAATTTCCCAAAAGGAAACCGGGGGAACCAGTATTTGGGGGTGAATCGCTATGATATTGTTCTGAAGCGTAGAGTAGTTTCAAACTCGAATCCGTCAGCTAACCTCGGAAGCGTGTGAAACAAATATAAATTTAATTTGTTCTATTTTGTATTTTGTTGATTATTATGTAAAACAAAATGTAAATGCATGTTTCTTTTGGGGGCCTTATAGGCCCTTTTTGTGTTGCCAATAAATAAAAAAATTATTATCTCACCCATATACTTATGGATTGATTATAAATATTAACGTTCAAATTATGATATAGAAAATAATATTAGGAGATGAGACTTAGAATGATAAAAATTAAAAATATAGTGAAAAGATATCCGGGCATGGAAAGGCCTGCAGTGGATAATTTGTCATTAGAAATCAACGAAGGAGAGACATGTGTTTTTCTTGGACCTTCTGGTTGTGGTAAAACAACAACATTAAAAATGATAAACAGGATAATTGAACCTACGTCAGGAGAAATTTGTGTAAATGGGAAAAATATAATGGATCAAAACCCAGATGAACTTAGAAAAGGCATAGGATATGTAATACAAAAAGTAGGACTTTTTCCTCATCTTACAGTGTATGATAATATTGCAACAGTTCCACGACTTTTAAAATGGAACGAAAATAAGATTAATAAAAGGGTCAATGAATTATTAGAAATGGTAGGATTAGTTCCAGAAGAAAATAACTCTAAATATCCTAATGCATTATCTGGAGGACAAAGGCAAAGGGTAGGAGTTGCAAGAGCATTAGCAGGGAATCCACCTTCTATGCTAATGGACGAGCCCTTTAGTGCTGTAGATCCTGTAACGAGAACACAACTTCAAAATGAATTTTTAAAAATACAGAAGAAGTTAAAAAAGACTATATGTTTTGTGACTCACGATATTGACGAGGCTATAAAAATGGGAGATAGGATTGCAATAATAAATGAAGGAAGTTTAGTTCAATATGATACTCCAGAAAATATCTTATTGAATCCAGCGAATGAATTTGTAGAGGATTTTGTAGGTCCTGATAGATCCCTTAAAGTATTAAGTCTTATAAATATAAAATCTATTATGAAGGAAAATATTAAAAATAAAGAATCTAATTGCTATAGTGTACCATTAGATGCTACCTTAAGAGAAGCTATAGCAAAGATGTTAGAATGCAATACGAATTCTGTATCGGTAGTGGATGATAAAAATAGTTTGGTTGGTAGTGTAGATATGCGTGATATTCAGAAATATATAGGTAGGGCATACGATGAAAACGGACAAGAGGAAAAGAGTGATATAAATGTCAGTAATTAATTATTTTATTAAAAATATAGATAAAATTGTAGGTTTCACAATAAATCATTTTATTTTAGTAATAATGGCTATTTTATTAGCATTAACAATATGGATATCTGTAGGGATTTTAATTAGAAACAATGAAAAGCTAGCAAATGGAATGTTAGGATTAGGGAGTTTAATTATGTCTATACCTAGTGTTGCATTATATGGAATATTGGTAACAATCCCTGGATTTGGATTATCTAGAAAAAGTGCTGTTTTTGGTTTGATACTTTATTCAATGTTACCTATTATGAGAAATGTCTATGTAGCTTTAAATAAGGTTGATGAAGATATATTGGAATCAGCTAGGGGAATGGGAATGACCTCTAAACAAATTTTGTTTAAAGTTCAGTTACCCTTAGCATTTCCTGTAATATTTGCTGGAGTAAGGATGGCTATTGTGATGATGGTTGGTATAGCAACATTAGCTGTATATATAGGGGAAAGAAATTTGGGTAGCCTTATTGAACAGGGAATAAGAAGAACCCATTTTGACATGATTGTAGTTGGAGCAGTATTAGTTTCATTAATGGCTATTTTAATAGATATATTTATGGGGAAATTAGAAACTAAATTGATTTCTCCTGGACTCATTTCTGAAGAGCAAAACTTTAAGGAGGTGGATTAAATGAAATGGGATACTGTTTTAGAGATTCTTAGTAATCAAGGTTTAATGCTATTAAAGGAACATTTGATTTTGGTAGGTATTTCTCTATCCATTGCAATAATAATCGCATTACCTTTAGGAATATTGTTGACAAGACCTCCTTTTAAAAAATGGCTAAATAAAATATTGTCTTTTTTAAACACAGCGCAAGGAGTACCAAGTTTAGCTGTAGTAGCTATATTTTTACCCATAATGGGAGTTGGATTTAAACCAAGTATAATTGCATTGACCCTTTATGGGCTTTTACCTATTGTAAGAAATACTATAGCAGGTATAAATGATGTAGATCCAGATATTTTAGAAGCTGCAAAAGGAATGGGCATGGATAATAGATTGATATTAAGAAAGGTAGAATTACCTTTAGCATTACCAATAATTATGGCTGGTATCCAGACTTCAGCAGTATTAACTGTAGGAACTGCTACAATTGCAGTTTTAATAGGGGGAGGAGGACTAGGAAATCTTATATTTAGAGGTATAAGTACATTTAATCCTGCATTAATACTTACTGGTTCCCTTATTACTGCAGCTATAGCGATTATATTAGATCAAACTATAGGATATATACAAAAAGGTTTATCTCCTTATAATAAATAAAAACAAGAAAGGTGTGTTATTGTGCAAAAGATCAAATTTAGTAAATTGATGGTTTTAGTATTAGTTTTAGTAATGATGTTTTCTCTGGTAGGTTGTGGAAGCAATAATTCAACTGTAAAGGATGGGCCTACCATAAGCGTAGCATCTAAACCTTGGACAGAACAACTTATTTTAGGAAATATCTTAATACAATATCTTGAAGCTAATGGATATCCAGTAGAAGATCGTACTGGATTAGGAGAAACTCCAGTTATTAGACCTGCTTTACACTCAGGTGAAGTAGACATCTATTGGGAATATACTGGTACAACTTTGGTAAATCAAATGGGAGAAGAAAAGATTACTGAGTCACAGGAGGCTTATGATAAGGTAAAAGCATGGGATAAAGAAGAAAATAATGTAATATGGCTTGACTATGGAACTGCTAACAACACATATGCTCTTATGATGAGAGATGAAAATGCTCAAGAACTAAATATAGAAACTATGAGTGATTTATCAGATTATATTAATGATGGAGGGAATCTTAAATTTGCTTCTGGATTGAATTTTCTTGAGAGACCAGATGGACTTCCTGGAATACAAAAAGCATATGGATTCCAATTTGAAGAGGAGAATATTATAACAATGGCAGAAGGATTGACTCATGGAGCATTAAAAGACGAACAAGTGGATGTGGCTATGGGATTTGCCACTGATGGAAGAATAGCAGCATTTAATTTAAGAGCTCTTGAAGATGATAAACTATTTTTTCCAGTATATAATGTAGCTCCAGTAATAAGACAGGAAGTTTTAGATGAATATCCAGAGTTGGTAGAATTATTAAATAAAATTTCTCCTTTATTAGACAATGAAATGCTTATCGAAATGAACAAAAAAGTAGATGTAGATGAAAGAGAACCAGAAGATGTAGCTAAAGAATTTCTTGTAAATAATGGATTGATTGAGGAATAGATTGTAAAAACCCTAGGTAGATACTTGTATCTACCTAGGGGCTTTTTATCTTTCAAATACAAATTCTCCATCGACCATGGTTTTTTCGACTTTGATATCTTTAATAAAAGATTGTTCTATAGTAAATATGTTTTTATCTAATACTATTAAATCAGCGACATAGCCTGGTTTTAGTCTTCCTTTAAAACTCTCTTTAAATTCATTAAAAGCACTACCGATTGTATAAACATCAATGACATCTTGAATTTCCATTTTCTCTTTTGGAAAGAAACCTCCTACTGGATTTCCATCTAGTCCTTGTCTAGTAACTGCACAGTATATATTAGGGAATGGATTGCAATCTTCAACAGGTGCATCTGTTCCAAAACTCATAGGGGCACCTAATTTGTATAAGGAATTAAAAGCATAAGATGTACTGGATAATTCTTTACCAACACGGGATTCGACAATTTTAAGATCATAGTCCAAAAATATAGGTTGATACATAATTGGTATGTTTAATCTAGCTATCCTTTCTAATTGTTTCATGCTTGTAATTTGGCAGTGAACAATACCATGGCGAAGACTGTTCTCACCATCTTTCATAGTTTTTTCGTAGGCATTAATAACACTTTCTACTGCACCATCACCAATGGCATGGGTTACTACTCTTATTCCATTTTCTGTTGCTAAATTACATAAATCTTCTAGTTGTTCATCTGTTAATGCTGCAACTCCCTTAATACCTGGAGCATCATTATAGTCTTTCAACATTAAAGCAGTTCTAGCGCCTAGGGAACCATCTTTAAATAGTTTTAATGCTCCTTTAGATAGAAATTTTTCATCGTAAAGCCCTTCTTTAAATTCTGTTTCCAGATAATCTTTAAAATCCTCTATATTTTGAAAGTTGAATTGGATTCCATATCTTAGCTTGGTTTTATTATTATTATAGATATTGTGGATGATATTGAACATATTTTTAAATTCCTTATTTGAAACATCACAAGATTGAACAGAAGTTATTCCAACACTTAAAGCATAATTTGCAGCTTTTAAAAATTCTTCTTCCTTATCCTTATTGCTTTTTTCAGGAATAACAGATTGAATTAGACTTACAGCATTTTCATTAAAAATTCCATTAGGATTTCCTTCATTATCTAGTACTATGGTTCCTCCATCTACAAAGGTACTTTTATTTATCCCCAGTATTTCTATAGCTTTTGTATTCCCAACTGAAACATGGCCACACACTCTATCAAATACGATGGGAATTTCCGTAGATATTTTGTCTAAATCCCATCGATTTAATAGACGTTTGTCCCCAGTAGTAAAATAATCTTGATTCCATCCACGACCATATAATGCAGTTAAATCTTCATTTTCTTTTAAGAAATTCCTACCCAATATAATAATTTCATCTATTGATTTAGCACTGTTTAAGTCACAGGAAGTCATTGCAGCACCTATAGATGCAAGATGCATATGGCTATCGTTAAAACCTGGCAAAACAGTTTTTCCTTGAAGATCAATGATTTTGTCAGTATCATTATTAAGAATTTCTTTATTAGAACCAACCTGTTTGATTATTCCATTTTCAATAAGTAACGCTTCTTGAAAGTTGTTTTTTTCAACATAGATTTTACCATTTTTTAAAATTGTTCTCAAAAGATCATCTCCTTATATTTTTTGTGTATTTTCATTTTTTTTATTAAAATAGATATAGAAGAACAGCCCAATAACAGGAACGGATAAACCGATCAATGAAGTTAAAGGGTCTTCAATAAATGTATTGATCATTAGCCCTACAAATATAAAAGTTGTTAATATTATTGTAACAGGGTAACCAATTACTTTATAAGGTCTTTTTAAATCAGGGAATTTTCTTCTGTAAATTATTACTGCATATACTCCTAATGTATTAAACAACATTCCTGAAAATACAACTAAAGAAGTCAATTGATTTAAATTTCTTAACAATACTAATATGATAGATATTAGTCCTTGTATAATCAAAGGAACATGAGGTACTTTATGTTCTGGATGTAATTTACCAAAACTTTTGAAGAAATGACCTTCTACACTCATTGCATAATACATTCTTGGAAAGGCTAATATACATCCATTAAGAGCACCAAACATTGAAACCACCATACCAATTATGACTAAAATACTGCCAGATCTCCCCATTAGCTTTTCTGCTGCATAGCTACCTAGATAGAATTCATTATTTGCAATCAAATTTTCAATTTCATTAAAAGGTATAACTCTATATATGGAATAGTTGAATAGAGTGTATAATGCTGTTATTGAAACAATAGAAATAATGATAGCAAGGGGCAAATTTTTCCTAGGTTCTTTTAATTCCTCTGCTACAGTGTTTAAATTAGTCCATCCTTCATAAGCCCATAAGCTAGCGACCACTGCAAAGGCTACCATACTAATGATTGAACCAAAATTTACATCTACTGTTTTAGGTGTAAGACTTAAGTCTGGAGATACTTTTCCGAACATTAGTCCTAATACCATTATAATACCAATAGGTATTAATTTTGCAATCATAGAATAATTTTGGAGTTTTGATCCAAATTTAACACCAAAATAATTTACAATAGTGAGACCTATAATTAGTACTATCGCTATAATTTTAATTGTCCATTCTCCCATGGGTATGATAGCGGTTAAAGCGCTTGGTAATGCAATTGCAATTGCAGCAATAGAACCGGGACCACCGATTAACCAACTATTAAATCCATTTAAAAACCCTACTACAGGAGAATAGGCTTTATTTAAGTATACAGTCATACCACCAGCACGGGGATCAGATGCACCTAGTTCAGCATAACAAATACCTCCTAATAAAGAAACTAAACCACCTAAAATCCAACTTAGCAATGCTAAACCTAAACTCATACCTGTTCTCATCAATACATATGAACCTAGATAGAAAATCCCTGACCCTACCATTATTCCACCTAGAATGCTAACTCCGCCAAATAAACTAATTTCTTTTTTAAAACCTGAATCCGTTGAATGTGTTGAATTCATTGTATTAATTAATTGTTCTGATTGATTTAACAATATTTTTACCTCCCAATCTAATTTTGTCAAATAAATTTTAAAACTAATTTTTAATTAAAATATAAATCAGTTTTTTATATTCAAAAAAACAAAAAAGCATTTGACAGGTATGTCAAATACTTTTGTTAATAGCAAAGCTAAAGACATCCTCTCCCCCTTTCTGGCCCATAGTGAGATAGCTCAACATCAAAGTATCGGGCAAATAAATACAATGATGACAGTTCTACACCTATTAGATGCAGTCCCAGCATCAGATTTTGGTATCTGACACTTCGGCGATGACTCCTTTCCCCATATATCATTGGCTTCCGGCCTTAATATAAGTACTCTTAGTAATCGCACCTCTACCTCACCCTTGGAGGATGAGGATTTTTTATTAAATTTTATATATGATAGCATTTAAAAATTATATTGTCAAGTAAAGATGAAAAATGTAGAAAAAATTAATCAGGAGAAGTAATTGCTTAGGATAAATTAATGGGACAGTGGGGATGGTTTTTACTGTCCCATTAGATTTCATTTAAATATGAATATTTATTATCCAAAGGCACTATAGATTTTATAATAGAACCTCCAAGACATATTTCATCTTCATATAATACTGCTACTTGGCCAGGGGTTACTGCCTTTACTGGCTCATCATATTTTATATGAAGGTTGCCATCTTCTAATATATCCACCGTTACTGGAATATCCGATTGTCTATATCTAAACTTAGCAGTACATCTTAAAGGCATATTAGGGGCTTCTTCCAGTATCCATGAAGGAGATTCTCCGATTAATGAAGTAGAATAAAGGGCTGGATGATTTTCGCCTTGAGCTACATAAAGAAGATTTTTCTTTAAATTTTTACCTGCTACGAACCAAGGTTCTCCTGTACCAATTCCACCTATACCTATTCCCCTTCTTTGACCTAGAGTATAGTGGATCAACCCTTTATGCTTACCTAATTTATTTCCTTCTACATCTATAATGTCTCCTTCTTTTGTTAAAAGATATTTATCTAAGAATTCATCAAAATCTCTTTCACCTATAAAACATATTCCAGTTGAGTCCTTTTTTCTAGCAGTATAAAGATTATTTTTTTCTGCTAATTCTCTAACTTCTTTTTTATTGAGATGTCCTATTGGGAATAGGGTTCTAGAAAGAGCTTGTTGTCCTATTCTAGATAAAAAATAGCTTTGATCTTTATTCTTATCCTTTCCTCTGAGAAGATAGTGTTTACCATTTTTTTCTTCTACTTGAGCATAATGACCCATAGCAATATAGTCTGCTTCTAATTTCAAAGCGTAATCTAGAAAAGAATTGAATTTTATCTCTTGATTACACATGACATCTGGGTTAGGAGTTCTTCCTTTCTTGTATTCATCTAAAAAATAGGTAAATACTCTATCCCAATATTCTTTTTCAAAATTTATAGTATAAAAGGGGATATCTAATTGATTGGCTACCCTTCTAGCATCTTCAGCATCTTCTGTTGCCGTACATACTCCAAATTCATCTTTTTCATCCCAGTTTTTCATAAAAAGTCCAATTACTTCATATCCTATTTCCTTTAGCAATAAGGCAGAGACAGATGAATCAACTCCACCGCTCATACCTAAAATTACCCTTTTTTTCATAAAATCCTCCTTAAATTATAATAAATCTAATAACAAGTCAATATAAATATTATATCATTAATCATAGGAATTATAGCAAATTTTCTTATATTATCATTGACCTTTCATAATATTGTTGTGTTTGTAATGTAAATTTAATATGTAATCTATTAGGAAAAGCGAGATTCTAATGTATAATATAGATAATAAAGAATTTATCCTAAAGATGAAGGGAGTGGAATAATTGAAAAAAAGGAAATTTCATGGAAAATTATTTTTTTTAATGGTCATTACATTGATATTTTTTCAATGGTTCAATTTACATGCTATAGCTGCAAAACCTATTAGATTAGTAGTAGATGGGAAAGATATTACTTCACTAGCTAATCCAATAATAGAAAATGGTAGGACTTTAGTGCCGATTCGATTCGTAGCAGAAGAATTAGGAGCAGAGGTTAATTGGAATGATAAAGATAAAAAAGTAACTATAGAAAAAGATAATCAAATAATAGGATTAAAAATTGGAAGTCGTTTAGTGTTTAATCAAAGGGAAACAAAAACTTATTATCTAAGTGACATAACACCTAAAATTATAGATGGACGTACTTTTGTACCTCTTCGTTTGGTGAGCAATGCTTTAGGCATAGAAATAGAATGGGATGAGGAAAATAGAATGATAAATGCAGATTCTAGTAAAAACTCTAATATTGAGCCATTTTTCTCTGTAGAATTTACTACTTTAAATTCTGGACAAGTTGTAGATGGAAAAACAAATTTGCAAATAGAGTTTTCTGATGAAAATTTAACCAATGCGAAAGAGATAAAATATTTACTACTGGATCCAGAAACAGCAGAAGGATTTGTAATTGCTAGAGGAAAGGATATAACTGGGAAATATACTTGGATTGCAAATTTACAAGATAAGGGAGAAAAGGTTCTTGTAGCTGGTATTTATGATAATAAAGGACAGTTTTTAGCTGGAGATGCTATTTCTATATATCTAGATGTAGAGCCAAAAGTCTCTTTAACAGGAGTAACAGAAGGAGAAGTATTAAGTGATACAATATCTTTAGGAGCAGATATTAATTTTACAGCTACTAATGTAAAATATGAAATTACCAATTTAGATAACAATGAAACAAAGATTATTGGTGAAGATATTCCCCAAGATCCTTATGGCGAATATAGATGGGATCCTCAATTAAAGGAAAATGGCAATTATTCTTTTAAGGTAATTGCTTATGATAGTAATAATAGATCTTATGAAAGCCAAAAAGTATTGGCTAAAGTTGAAGTTAAACCTAAACTAGCATTATCAGGAATTGTAGAGGGACAAATAATAAATAAACCTGTTAACCTATTGGCTTCAAGGAATTTTGATGTTACAGAAACCCAATATATAATGAGGGACACTAGTACTGGAAAAGAAGAAATTTTAGCTAAAATACCCTATGGTGGCTATAGATGGTTCCCAGGACCAGAACTTTCAGGTGAGATAGAATTATTTACAAGAGTGAAAGATATAAAAGGTGTATACCACGAAAGTGAAGCTAAAAAAGTTGATTTACCAGGAGAACCTATAGTACTTTTAGAAGGAGTAGGTCCAAATCAAGTTTTAAAGGATTCAATAAAAATAAAGACTGAAAGTAATGTTACATTAGATAGCGTTAGCTATGTACTAATAAATCAAGAAACAGGAAAACAGAAAATCATTGATTCAGATGTAGATCCTTTAATTGGTCAGGAATATGCTCCTACCAAAGAAGATGTAGGATACTGGAATATAAAAGCTATTGGGAAGGTTAATGGTAAGCAAGTTAGTAGTGAAGAAATTCCGATTAGAGTTTATCTTGGAGAAACATATAAATCTTTACCAATAATTGAGAAGGATAAATTTCTAAATTTAGCTTCTGAATTAGCAAAAGATTCTTGGGATAGAACAGGCATGTCAGCAGCTTTACAAACAGCTCAATCAATTCTTGAAACTGGCTGGGGGCAAAGCGTACCTGTAGATAAATATAGTGGAAAACTTTCCTATAATTTATTTGGAATAAAGGGGAAAGGGCCACAAGGTTCAGTTACCTATAATACTTGGGAAGTTTATAATGGACAAACCTACCATGTCGATGCTGAATTTCGAGCTTACAATAATGTAGAAGAAAGCTGGGCTGATCATAAGGACTTCTTATTGAATTCTACTAGGTATGAACCATTCAAAGAAGTAATGCACAACAGCACTCAAGGGGCTTGGGCACTTAAAAGAACGGGTTATGCTACTGATCCAGAATATGCTATAAAGTTGATGAAAATTATTAAACAATATGAGTTAGAAAAATTAGATAAAGTAAGTATTTAATTAATTAGAGACGATTCTATTTAATATGAATCGTCTCTTCAAATTTTAAAGTACATAAATATATTATTATACTATCAATAATTAAAAAATATGATAAAATAAAATAGGATAATATGATTATAACTATAGGAGGTATAAATTTGGAACTAAAATCTAAAATAAGAGTAATTGAAGATTTTCCAGAGAAAGGTATTAGTTTTAAAGATATAACAACTTTAATAAATGATGGAAAAGCATTTTCAGAAGCTGTCAACTTAATAGTAGAAGATTTAAAATATAGGGAAGTAGAATATATTGCAGGACCAGAAGCAAGGGGATTTTTATTTGGAGCTACAGTAGCTTATGCTTTAGGGATAGGGTTCATACCGGTTAGGAAACCTGGTAAATTACCAGCAGAAACTATTAGTTATGAGTATGAACTAGAATACGGAACTAATACATTGGAAATACATAAGGATTCCATTGAAAAGGGCAAGAAAGTAGCAATTGTAGATGATCTACTAGCTACAGGTGGTACAATTCTATCTACAGCAAAATTAATTGAGTCTATAGGTGGAGAAGTAGTAGCAATGGAATTTTTAATAGAATTAGAATCCTTAAAAGGAAGGGAAAAATTAAATAAATACCATGTAAATTCATTAATTAAATATGAGAAATAAACTTTAAAAACGCAATAAGTATAAGAGGTGTAGAAGTGAGATTTATAATACCAGTAGTAATAGGAGCAACTATAGGATATATTACCAATTGGATCGCTATAAAAATGCTATTCAGACCCCATTACGAGAAAAGGATTTTTAATCTCCATATTCCTTTTACTCCAGGGCTTATTCCAAAGGAAAGAAGTAGAATTGCAAAAAGTGTAGGAGAAGCAGTAGGAGAATATCTGTTATCTCCAGAAGTAGTGATAAAATCCTTATATAATAATAAGAAGGATTTTATAAAAAAATGGGTTAAATCTTGTATAAATAAACTACAAAAAGAAGAAAAGTCATTAAAATCTTTAGTAAAGAATTTAGAGTATGGAAATTATAATGATTTGTTAAAAAGTATAAAAATGAAGATAACTAATTCTATTTATTTGCAATTAAGTCAAGAGAGTTTTAAAGAAAAATTAATTGATTTAATTGAAGATTATATATTTGAGGATTCTAAGGACGAACTTTACAGCCAAATAAATAAAAAAATGGAGTTGTTTTTATATCAAATATATAAATCAGATGAAGTAAAGCAAGAATTAGAAATTCTAATTAGTAATAAAATAGAAGAATTAACTAAAGACGAAAGGTCATTGTATGAGATAGTACCAGAAGAAGCAATTGATTTTTTAAAAGGGACTATTTATGAACAGGATGAAAATATTGTAAGAATTTTAAGGAATATTTTAGAAGACCCGATAATTGAATTAAAATTAAAGGAAGCTATTGAAACTATTGTTTCTAATAATATGAATAAAATAATTGCAATATTCATGAGCCCTGAAGTAATATCAGACAAAGTATTTTTTGCCATAAAGGAATATCTTTATAAACCGGATATCAATAAAAATATTGTGTCTATTATTATAACTTTCATTGATAAAATTTTAGAAAACAAGGTGGAAGACGCTGCCATAATAATTTCTTCAAAAATTGGAAAAGAAGAAATAGAAAAAATTTCTAATGTAATTTTAGAGTCTATTTTGAAAGAGGAAAATAGAAATAAGGCTGTTAATATAATAGATAGAAAGATTAAATCCGAAGAAACTAATATCAAAAAGAATATATTAAACTTTATATCTAATGAATTAGAAAGATTTTTAAGTTCAGAAATATTATATAATAATATATTCTTAACTATTGATATAATCGTTGAAAGAATCATGGATAAACCTGTTTTGTCTATTGTTGAAGATATTGACGAAGAAACAATTGAAAATATTACTAATTTATTTAACATTATCTCTAATAATTTTATTATGAATAAACTACCTAATATTGTAGAAGAATTTAATATATCCAAGGTAGTAGAAGAACAGATAAATAGTTACGATATAGCTTTTGCAGAAGAACTTATACTTGAAATAGCTAATAAAGAATTGAAAGCTATAACTTGGCTTGGAGCTCTTCTAGGCGGTATAATTGGTATTGTGCTACCAATATTGCAGAATATTTAATTTAAATAAAAAGAGCATCTACATATGGCAGATGCTCTAATTTTATGGTGGGCGATATTGGACTCGAACCAACGATCTCCACGATGTCAACGTGGCGCTCTAACCTGCTGAACCAATCGCCCATTAAACTATTAATATTTTAGCATATATTAATTCAAATTTCAATATAATAATTAGCTTCTAAATGTTTAGTATACTTCTTGACATAGTTTTTTCAATGAGGTAATATGAAAATATAGGGGGTGTAGCTTTGAAAAAAGTTGCTTTTTTCGCATTTAGAGGAGAACAAATGTGTTTTATGCATGTGCTTTTGAATGCAATAGATATGCATGAAAAAGGTATGGAAGTGAAAATTATTATGGAAGGTGAATCAGTTAAGCTGATTAGAGAACTGGAATCTAAAGGGAATAAATCTTATGAAAAGGCTAGAGAATTGAATTTGTTCGATTGTATTTGTAAAGCTTGTTCAGCTAAGATGGGTGTACTAGCATATAATGAAAGGACAGGGATTCCAATAAACGGAGAACTAAATGGTCATCCTTCAATGACTAAATTCATCGAGGAAGGTTATGAAATAATTACATTGTAAAGAGTATAGTTTAACTTTCTTCTTTATTATAAAAAAAGTGGCTTAAGCCACTTTTTTTATTGCTATATACTATAGATTTGTATAAAGTAATAGTATAATAATTAAAATATTAAGGAGTTGTAAAAATGGTTAGTAAAAAGGGTTTTAAGACTATAAAAATGGGAAAGCAAAAACGGATAGCTTTAATAGCTCATGACAATAGAAAAAAGGATATGATTCAATGGGTGGAAATTAATAAAGATAAGCTTAATAAACATTTCCTATGCGGAACAGGAACTACAGCTACTCTAATTTCTGAGACAATAAATTTGCCTGTTAAAGCTTTTAAATCTGGTCCTCTAGGAGGAGATCAACAAATCGGATCACGGATTGCAGAAGGGGATATAGATTTTATGATATTCTTCTGGGATCCATTAGAAGCCCAACCTCATGATCCAGATGTTAAGGCATTATTACGTATTGCAGTATTATATGATATACCTGTAGCAAACAACCAATCTACTGCAGATTTTCTACTTTCCTCTCCTTTTATGGAAGAAGAGTATATAAGAAAATTAGTAGATTTTTCTAAAGATATGGCTGATAGAACACAAGATTTAAAAATGGACTTATAAAACATATAGGCACCTAGTTTTAGGTGCCTATTATAATCATTACATTATACTTGAGTAAAATTCAACGACTAATTGGTCTTCAATTTCAATTGGTACTTCTTCTCTTGCTGGATATCTAGTCAATTTACCGGAAAAGCTGGATTCATCTTTTTCTAAATAAGGATATAGGTTAGGAAAAGATGAAAGGAAATTTTCTCTAAATAATTCTATATTCCTTGACTTTTTCTTTAAAGAAATAACATCTCCTATATTGACCCTATAAGAAGGTATATCTACTTTTTTACCATTTACTTTAATATGGCCGTGGACAACCATTTGTCTTGCCTGTCTAATAGAGGAGGCAAAACCCAATCTATAAATTAAATTATCTAATCTAGACTCCAATATCTTGATTAAAGCATATCCAGTTTGATCCTTAGATTTTTTAGCTTCCCGTACATATCCTAGGAATTGTTTTTCCATAACACCATAGTAGGTTCTTAATCTTTGCTTCTCTAGTAATTGCATACCATAATTAGATAGTTTTTTATCTGCTCTGGAAGTACCTTTCTTCGCTCTATTCATTGCCTTTGGATGGCCATATACATTTAATCCTAATCTTCTACATTCTTTAAATCTAGGATTCATTTTTTTTGCCAAAATTATCATCTCCATTTATATTTTTGCCGCGATAATTTTAAGCCAATAATAATATATCATAAAATGCTATAATTGTAAATGATAATTATTATCATCTATCAAAAAACAATATCTTATAATCAATCAATTTAAAATCATAATATAGATACCTAGATATTTTTATTAAAATTTCAATAATTATTAGTGTTACAAACCAATTATTGATGTTTTTTTTATTTAAATAAGGGAATATATTAGTATGAGTAAGGAAATTTAATTTTATGGAGGTGGTTTTTTGGTGTCTAACTTTCTGAAAAAATATTTTATGCCACAAAAGATGATGAGGACAGTTATCATTTCTTTAATTCCTCTAATCTTATCATCTATTTATTTTTATGGATGGAGGTCTTTGGTTCTTCTATTTTGGGTGACTCTATTTGGCGTTATAACCGAATGGTTTTATGAGAAGAAACAAGGTAAAAAGGCATCAGAAGCAATTTTTGTAACTTGTATACTTTATGTATTAACTCTTCCACCAAGGACACCGTTTTGGATTGCAGTGGTGGGAATTATATTTGGAGTTTTTTTTGGTAAAGAAGTATTTGGTGGTTTTGGGAGGAATTTATTTAATCCAGCCTTAGTGGCTAGAGCATTTGTTTATGTAACTTTCCCAGAACCATTAACTATCGAATGGTCGAAGGCAGCAACTGGTTTTCCAGGCGGGTTTGCTACATATATAACAGAGAATGTTGAAGCTATTTCCCAAGCCACCCCTATGTTGATTTTTCGTGAGACAGGGGAAATGTTACCTTCACTAAGATTATTATTAGGGAATGTTTCAGGTTCTTTAGGCGAAACTAGTGCTATTTTAATTATTTTAGCAGGAATATATATAATATATAAAAAAGTAGCATCTTGGCAGACCATGGCAGGAGTACTAATTGGGTTTACTGGATTAAGCAGTATTTTATATTTGTTTGGAAATCCACAAATCCCAAATCCTATTTTTGGTATACTATCTGGAGGATTTTTATTTGGGATGGTATTTATGGCTACTGACCCTATTTCATCTCCAAAAACCAAGGAGGGTAAATGGATATATGGAATCCTAATAGGAATAGTTACAGTAATAATACGTGGATATGCCCTATTTGCAGGAGGAATGATGTTTGCAATATTAATAGGCAATACTTTTGCTCCAGTTATTGATGAAGGTATAAAATATTATAAGAAACTAAAAAGAGAGGCAAAGGAAGGGGTGACGGCATGAAAAAATCCTTTGGTTTTCCAATTATTTTCATGGTGGTAATCACTGCTTTTTTTACATTAATACTTGCTTATCTGAATTATGCAACTACCGATGCAATTGCTTTTAATGAAGAAACGGAGTTAAGAAAGACTTTACTTTATGTATTTGATATAGATATACCTTCTGAAGAACCTAAAGTGATAGAAGAAGTATTTAATGAATATGTAGGTGAAGAAGTAGTAGAAGATGAAACTATTTACTTTGTTAAGGAAGGAGAAGAAGTATTAGGTTATGCTTTCCCCGTTGGAGGAACGGCTCTTTGGGGGACTGTCCAAGGCTATGTTGCAGTATCTGAGGACTATAGCCAACTTCTGGGACTAGACTTCGTATCCCATAGTGAAACACCAGGATTAGGTGGTAGGATTACGGAGGATTGGTTTAAAGAACAGTTTAGAGGTTTGAATTTAAGTGAAGCTACAGATGGAGAATATATTATATACAGACCAGCAGCTGGTGGGAATGTAGATGCCATTGCTGGTGCTACCCAAACTTCTAATTCTGTTAGCCAATTTCTTAATGAAGATATATATGAATTTATAAATAGACAAAGGGGGGAGGATTAAATGGCAGGAGATAGCCCAAAGAAAATATTTAAAAGAGGCATTTGGGAGGATAATCCAATATTTAGACAAGTCGTTGGAATATGTTCTGCTTTAGCTGTTACAAACTTAATGCTAAATTCATTGATAATGGGATTGGGTTTAATATTTGTTACAGCTTTTTCAGAGTTAACCGTATCTATTATAAGGAAGTTTACTCCTAAACATATTAGAATGATGGTTCAAGTACTTATAATTTCTGTCTATGTAATAATAGTAGACATTTTTCTTAAAGCTTACTACCCTGAAATGAGTAAAGCTTTAGGGCCTTATGTAGGATTAATAATAACAAATTGTATAATAATGGGTAGATGTGAAGGCTACGCCCAGAACAATCCGCCTCTAAATTCATTTTTAGATGGTATAGCTTCTGGAATAGGATATACTATAATATTACTTATGATATCCTTTATCAGAGAGTTATTTGGATTTGGAACCATTTTTGGATACAAGGTTTTAGGAGATTGGTGGACTAATTGGACAATAATGGTAATGCCACCAGCAGCTTTCTTTATATTGGGTGTGATAGTTTGGTGGGCTAGAAGCAAAACAACTAAAGAGGAAAAAGAGGGAGGTGCAACTAACTAATGATAGAACTTAATCCTTTTGTCATATTTTTTGCTGCTATATTTACAAACAATATGATATTTAGTTATTTTTTAGGTATGTGTTCATTTATTGGTGTATCCAATGAAATACCAACTTCATTGGGGTTGGGACAGGCGGTTACTTTTGTTTTAACTTTTACGACTATGTTAAATTATATAATCTATCATAATATTTTGGTACCTCTAAATCTAGAGTATTTAAGATTTATTGTATTTATTATTAGTATAGCTGCCTTTGTACAATTAATTGAAATGATAGTAGAAAGATATTTCCCAAATCTTTATTATGCTTTAGGTATATTCTTACCACTTATTACTGTTAACTGTGCAATATTAGGGGTTTCTTTATTTATGGTAATTAGAGAATATACATTCCTTCAATCAGTAGGTTTTGGTGTAGGCTCTGGAATAGGTTGGACTTTAGCAATAGTTGCAATGGCTGGTGCTAGACAAAGAATAAAAAACAATAAATTACCAAAGGGATTAGAAGGCCCTGGAATAACATTAATTATAACCGGCTTGATGGCCTTAGCTTTTATTGGCTTTTCAGGTATAGTGCAGATTCAATAGGGGGGAATAATATGGAAACTATACTAATTACAACAGCTACTGTAACAGCTTTTACTGGTATATTGGCTTTTTTATTAACCCTTGCTGACCGAACCATTGCTAACTATGGTGAGATGAAAATAACGATTAATGATGATAAGGAATACATAGTAGATGGTGGAAATTCGTTATTATCAGCCTTAATAGATGAAAAAATATTCATCCCCTCAGCTTGTGGTGGGAAAGGCACCTGTGGGTATTGTAAGGTAAAAGTATTAGAAGGTGGTGGACCGGTTCTTCCTACAGAGATGCCTTGGCTTACTGAAGAAGAACTTGAAGATAAAGTAAGGCTTTCTTGTCAATGTAAAGTAAAGGAAGATATGAAAATTGAGATTCCAGAAGAGCTATTTAATGTAAGAGAATATGAAGTTCAGGTGGAGTCCATTGAAGACATGACTCCTGTGATAAAAAAATTAAGATTAAGGTTTGAAGAAGGAGAAGAGATTAGTTTTAAGCCAGGTCAATATATTCAATTAAAGGCTCCTATATATGAAGGCAATGATGAAGAGGTATATAGAGCTTATTCAATAGCATCTCCACCTTCAGAAAAAAATTATATAGACCTTATAATAGGATATGTACCAGGAGGTAAAGCCACAACCTATGTTCATAAACATTTAAAAGTAGGAGATACAGTTGATATTAACGGTCCTTACGGAGATTTTTATTATGAAGATAAATATGATAATGAGATGGTTTTAGTAGCAGTTGGTACAGGGATGGCTCCAATCCTTTCTATTCTTTATCATATGAAAGATAAAGATATAAAACGTAAGGCTAAGTTTTATTTTGGTGCTAGAACTCCAGAAGATTTATTTCTATTAGATGAATTAAAAGAATTAGAAGAAACTTTATATGATTTTGAATTTATACCAACTCTTTCTCGAGCATTAGATGAACATAATTGGACTGGAGCGAGGGGAAGGGTAAATGTATTACTGGATAACCATATAAAAAATCCAGATGATAAGGAAGCCTATTTATGTGGTAGCCCTGCGATGATAGATACAGTAGTAGAAGTATTAAAAGAAAAGGGAATCCTTGAAGAACGTATATATTACGATAAATTTTAACATGATTTGAGCAAATGGGACATTTATGAGACCATTGAAAAGCGTTTAATTTGTCATTCTGAGCGTTAGTGAAGAATCTATAAATAGCACAAAAACAAGATCCTTCACCTTTAGCTCAGGATGACAATTTATTCGGTTCAGGATGACAATTTGACTTTTTCAGTGGTTCCGGACATATATAAATGTCCCATTTAATAGTTATATAAAAAATAGCAGGAAAACATATACTAAATATGATAAAATCGTAGTTACAATGAATAAAATAAGAGGTGTATTTATGATTAATATTGGTGAAATACAGAAATTAGAGGTAAAAAGGAATACTTCTGTAGGACTATTTTTGAATACTAAAAATAGTCGAAAAAAGGATGAAGACATATTATTACCTAAAAAGGAAATACCTAAAGATACTAAAATAGGTGATGAAATAGATGTATTTATCTATAGGGATTCTAAAGAACGACTAATTGCAACAACGAAAATTCCAAAAGTTACTTTAGGAGAAATAGGTTTATTAAAGGTAGTAGATATTACAAAAATAGGAGCATTTCTCGATTGGGGACTAGAAAAAGATTTATTTTTGCCTTTTAAGGAGCAAACTATGAAATTAGAAAAAGGAAGAAAATATTTAATAGGACTATATCTAGATAAAAGTGATAGACTATGTGGTACTATGAGAATAAAGGATTTTCTTCGTAGCGATTCTCCTTATAAGGAAAATGATTGGGTACAGGGAACAATTTATAGCATTAATGATGAAATTGGTGCATTTGTAGCGGTTGATAATAAATATGAAGGTTTAATACCTAAAAAAGAGTTAATAGGAATTTATACCCCAGGAGAAGAAGTAAATTTACGAGTAACAAATGTAAAAGAAGATGGGAAACTAGATCTTAGCTTAAGGGATAAATCCTACATGGAAATAGATAAAGATGCAGAAATGATTCTAAATAAAGCTGAAAGAAATGGTGGCGTGCTTTTATTAAATGATTATAGTTCCCCAAAAGAAATAAGAAAGGAATTGAATATTAGTAAATCTGCATTTAAAAAAGCTGTAGGAAGGTTGCTAAAAGAAGGAAAAATTGAATTTATTGAAGGTGGTATAAAGATATTATAAAATACAACGGGTACTACTAGAGAAAAATTATGAAACTATCTCCTTAAAATGAATATATTAGTTGTAACTATGTTTTTAAGGAGTGGTAGAATGAAGCATGTATCTATAGTAGATTATGGAGATGGTTCAAATTTAGAGGAAAAGATGAATGAATGGATTCTTACAAATGAAGAAAATTTACTAGAGATAATAGATATTGAATATACTCAACATGGGAATATGTTTTTAGCTACAATAACTTATTTGGAAAAGGAGTAATATATTAAAAAACTATTGAGGTGATAGAATGGAAAAAACTTTTATCATGATTAAAACTGATGGAGTAGAGAGAGGATTAGTAGGGGAAATAATAGGAAGAATTGAAAGAAAAGGTTTCAAAATTACTAAAGGGAAATTGTTTCAACCTAGTAGAGAATTAGTAGAAGAGCATTATATAGAACATAAGGAAAAACCTTTTTTTGATGAATTAATAGATTATTTAATAAAAGGGCCAGTTATGGCCTTAGAGGTTGAAGGAGAATCTGTCATAGATATAATGAGAATTATGATAGGGGATAAAGACCCTTGTAAAGCTCAGCCGGGTACAATTAGAGGAGATTTTGCTTATTCTCTTACTCAGAATATTGTTCATGGTTCGGATTCTATTAAAAGTGCAGAAAGAGAATTAAAACTGTGGTTTGATTAAAAGAAATTTTATTAAGATTTCATGCCCAATCCTTTTTAAATGAAAATAATAACATTTCGAGTATCTAAGTACTTTTTTTAATTGTAGATTGATGATATAATATTAAAAGAGTATATAGTTTAATTTGATGAGGTGAGGGCTTATGGAAAAACTAGATAGAAAAGAATTAATATTAAAGGGCAATATGTATAAAGCAATTATAGTACTATCTTTGCCTATTATGGTAAATAACTTTATTCAAACCTTATATAATTTAGCAGATGCTGTTTGGGTAAGTAAATTAGGCTCTGTTCAATTTGCAGCTACTTCTTTTGTGTGGCCTGTAATATTCTTATTTATATCTTTAGGCATAGGAGTTTCAATAGCTGGGACTTCTATTTTATCCCAACTAATAGGTGCTTCAGAATATGATGAAGCAAATAAATATGCTAGTCAATTAATGGTGCTATCCTTAATATTTTCTGTCTGCTTTGCTCTATTAGGATATATATTAAGTCCATATATTATTAAACTAATGGGGGGGAGTGGTGAACTAGCTGAATATAGTAATATATATCTAAGGCTAAGTTTTCTAGGTTTTCCATTTGTTTTCTTATTTTTCAATTTTAACTCTATTATGACAGCACAGGGAAATACACTAGCGCCAACTATACTTAGTGGTGCTAGTGCTATATTGAATGTAATACTAGACCCAATTTTTATATTTACATTGGATATGGGGGTAGCAGGAGCAGCTATAGCTACAGTAATATCACAAGCTTTATTGGTATTTGCTGGTATATATGTATTAAAAAAATATTCACCAATGATTAAACCAAAATTTAAGGGGTTTAAATTTAGCAAAAAAAAGTTGAAAAAAATTGTAGAAGTAGGATTTCCTGCAAGCATTGGGCAATCTGGGGCAGCTTTAGGTTTTGTCGTTTTAAATAGCTTTATAGCTTCCTACGGTACAGCAACATTAGCTGCTTTTGCCATGGTTAATAGGATTACATCATTAATAATGCAACCACCTATGGGTATAGGAGCAGGGTTAACTTCAATAGTTGGTCAAAATATGGGAGCAAATCAATCTCATAGAGTTCAAGAAGCTTTTAAAAAATCCGTTATAATTACATTGTCCATATCAGTTGTAGGGGTAATCTTTATGTTATGGAAGGATTCGGAAATAATAGAGCTTTTTATGCGTTCTAAAGATGATATGGAAGTAATTGAACAAGGAATTACATACCTTAGGTATATTTCAGTAACCATGCCTTTAATGGGGTTATTTAGTATATTCCAAGGACTTTTTCAAGGTTCGGGTCATACTAAGTATTCTATGACTATGGCTATTGGAAGACTTTGGGGTATTCGAATTCCTATGATTTTAATGTTTAAACATTTAACTAATTTAGGACCTGTAGGAATATGGATTTCTATGAGTTCTAGTAATTTTCTAATATGTGTATATGGTTATATAATTTATAAAATGAATAAATGGCAAAAAAGAATAATACATGCAGAACATCAAGGCTAAAATTAAAAAAATAATAGATATTTTATCCTCATGAATTTTTATTCATGAGGATTTTTTT
>NZ_DATHXO010000159.1:0-9393 GCF_035459645.1 Schnuerera sp. | reverse complement strand
GTGGCAAAAACTTAAGATTTGCAAGGCCAATAAGATGGATAGTATCTATCTTAAATAACAAAGTACTTTCTTTTGAGTTAGAAAGAATTAAAGTAGGTAATATAACAAAAGGGCATAGATTTTTAGGAAGTAATAGAATAGAAATCAATACAGTAGATGAATACTTCAATAAACTGGAAGAAAATTTTGTATTGGTAGACCAAAATAAAAGAAAAGAAATTATTAAATATGGATCTGAAAGATTAGCGAAAGAAAAGGGAGGAAATGTTCTTTTAGATGAAGAACTATTAGATGAGGTTACTAATATTGTTGAATATCCAACACCAATAATTGGAAGGATAAAACAGGAGTACTTAAATTTACCTGAGGATGTAATAATAACTCCTATGAAAGAACATCTTAGATTCTTTCCAATAGTCGATGACAAAAATAGGTTGTTGCCATATTTTATTACTGTAAGAAATGGAAACGACGAACATATAGAAACAGTTATCAAAGGGAATGAAAAGGTATTAGGTGCTAGATTAGAAGATGCAAAGTTCTTTTATTATGATGATATAGATCTTCCTTTGGAAGATTATGTAGAAGATTTAAAGAATATAGTATATCAAGAGAAGTTAGGAACTCTTTATGATAAAACTTTGAGAAATCAAAAATTAGCAAAAAAGATAGGTGACTACCTAGAAGTTGGCGAAGAAACACAAAGAAATATTCAACGGGCTGCTTATTTAGCAAAAGCTGATTTGGTAACTAAGATGGTAGATGAATTTACTGAACTACAAGGTAAAATGGGAATGGAGTATGCTGAACATTCAGGAGAAAATGAAATTGTAAGTACAGCTATATATGAACAGTACCTACCAAGATTTGCAGGTGATGAATTACCAACCACTACAGCAGGTTCAATTTTAAGTATTGCAGACAAATTAGATACTATAGTAGGTTCTTTTGCTATAGGTATTCAACCAACTGGATCCCAAGACCCTTATGGGCTTAGAAGGCAGGCTTTAGGGATTATCAATATAATTTTAGATAAAAGACTAAATTTAGGCTTAGGAGATTTAATAGATTCAGCTCTTTATGTCTATGTTGAAGAACTTGGACTTGTATTTGATTATTCAACTATAAAAACTGAGATAGTTGATTTCTTTAATGGAAGAGTTAAAAATATGTTTATTGATTTGGGTATAAGATATGATATAATTGATGGAGTTATAAATACTGGAATTGATAATATTTATGACTTAAAGGTAAGAGCTGATAAATTAAATGAATATTTAGAAAAAGATGGATTAACCGAAGTGTTATTTACATTTAATAGAGTGATAAATTTAGCTGAAAAAACCACTTCAACAGAGGTAAAAAGGGATTTACTGGTTGAAGAGGCAGAAGTAGAATTATACGAAACCTTTAACGACATTGAAGAAAAAGTATTAAATTGCCTGGATAAGAAAGAATATGATAAGGCTTTAGAACAGTTTATTGTTTTAAAAGAACCAGTTGATAATTTCTTTGATCGTGTAATGGTTATGGTGGATGAAGAAGATTTAAGGGAAAACAGATTAAGTCTTTTAGGGAAAATATCTGAAACTATGCTCTTGATTTGTGATCTATCCAAATTAGTAAAATAAGCCTAATACTTTAGGCTTATTTTGTAATAACAAAGGGGCGTGATTCAAATTCAATTAAGTGAAAGGCAAGAAAAAATTATCGATATTGTTAAAGCCAATGAACCCATAACCAGTGAAAATATAGCAAAGACTCTTAAATTGACGAGAGGCACCCTTAGACCAGATTTGGCTATCCTAACTATGTCAGGTATATTGGATGCAAGACCAAAAGTTGGATATTTTTACACTGGAAAGACAACCTTTAGCTTTATATCGGAAAAAATTCAAGGAATTAAGGTGGCAGAGAGAAAGTCGGTTCCCATTATAGTTGATGAACAGACGAGTATATATGACGGAATAGTAACAATGTTTTTAGAAGATACTAGTACTATTTTTGTAACATCAGATGGGTACCTTTCAGGAGTAGTATCTAGAAAAGATTTTTTAAAAAATGCTATAGGTGGATTGAACTTAAATAAAACGCCTATAGCTGTAATAATGACACGAATGCCAAATATTATAGTAACAACTTCAGAAGAAAGCATTTTTGAGGCTGCTGTAAAACTTATAGAACATGAAATAGACAGCTTGCCAGTAGTAGAAGTAGTTTCTTTAGATAAAGATAATAAGGCATATAAAGTAGTAGGAAGAATTACTAAAACTACTATTACTAGACTTTTTGTTGAACTTGGAAATAATGAATAGGGGGTACGTTATGGATAAGAATATTACAATATATGTACTATCGGACTCCATTGGGGAAACTGGAGAGCAAGTGGCCCGAGCGGCAGTAAGCCAATTTAGTCCAGAAAAATACGAAGTTAGAAGATTTCCATATATAACAGTAGAAGAACAGATTAAAGAAGTTTTTGAAGAAGCAATGAGTGAAAAAAGCATAATAATATATACAATAGTAATAGATAAACTTAGAAGTTTTGTTATTGAAATGGGAAAAGTATATAATATTCCTGTGGTCGATTTGATGACCCCTACCTTAGAAGCTCTTCAAAATGTTTTAGGATATGAACCTAAAAGGGAATCAGGACTTATAAGAAAGCTAGATGAAAAATATTTTAAAAAAGTAGAAGCAGTGGAATTTGCAGTAAAATATGATGATGGAAAGGATACAAGGGGAATTAAAAAAGCAGATATTGTGTTGGTAGGAGTATCGAGGACTTCTAAAACACCACTTAGTATGTATTTAGCTCATAAACATTTTAAGGTAGCAAATGTACCCTTAGTTCCAGAAGTGCCGGCACCTGTTGAACTGTTTGAAAAAGATGTAAAGAGAGTTTTCGGACTTATTGCTAACCCATTCAAATTAAATGAAATAAGACAAGAAAGATTAAAATCATTAGGTTTAAATAATAATGCAAATTATGCAAGCATAGAAAGAATAAATTTAGAACTTGAATATTCAAAGAAAATAATGGAAAAACTAAATTGTATAGTAATTGATGTATCCAACAAAGCAGTAGAAGAAACTGCAGGGATAGTGATGGATTATATGAAGGATAATTTTGGAGAAGAAATGTTAGATTAGAAGTGTTGTATATACAACACTTCTTTTGATTCTATACTTTAAATATAATGGAATTATAATTATTTTATAAAATAATTTTAAATTATTGAAGGATTATAGGAACTTATGTTGTATATATATATCAATACTATTTTTAATAAAATGGGGTATATATTATGTGTATAAGAATTGAAATTGAAGAATTAGAAAAGAATATATTGTCTCAGTATGCAGCTTTAAGTAAAAATACAAAGGGTAGACTAATTAAAGAAGAAAGCTGTCATGTAAGGACTGAATATCAAAGAGATAGAGATAGAATAATTCATTCCAAATCCTTTAGAAGATTAAAACATAAAACTCAAGTTTTTATAGCTCCAGAAGGGGATCATTATAGAACAAGGTTGACCCATACTTTGGAAGTTGCTCAGATATCAAGAACTTTAGCTAGAGCATTAAGATTAAATGAAGATTTAGTTGAAGCTATAGCTTTAGGGCATGATTTAGGGCATACTCCCTTTGGGCATACAGGAGAAAAAATATTGAATCAATTACATCCTAATGGATTTCATCATAATAACCAAAGTTTAAAAGTTGTAGATAGATTAGAGCATACTGAATCAAGAAAAGGATTAAACTTAACATATGAAGTAAGAGATGGGATTTTAAAACATACTGGAAAAGAAGCACCAGAAACCTTAGAAGGATATATTGTACGAATAGCAGATAGGATTGCTTATATTAATCATGATATAGATGATGCAATAAGGGCTAATATAATAAAAATGGAAGAGTTGCCTAAAGATTGTTTAAATATATTAGGGAAATATCATGGTGAAAGAATAAATTCAATGATTGTAGATGTTATAAAAAATAGTATAGGTAAAGATAGAATAGGCATGAGTGAAGAAATAGACTATTATACTGAAAAATTAAGAGATTTTATGTTTGAAAGAGTGTATTTAAATAAGGCTGCAAAAGGTGAAGAAGATAAAGCAAAATATATTATAGAACAATTATACCAATATTATATAAAAAATTTTAAAAAATTACCTTTAGAACATATAAAATTATATAAGAAGAATGAATTAAAAGAGGATATTATATGTGATTATATTGCTGGAATGACAGATAGATATGCTATCAATTTATTTAAAGAACTGTTTGTTCCAAAATCATGGAGAAAATATTAATAAAAGAAGGATTTCCTAAATTTTTGTCGAATATTAATTAGAGTATTCTCTTATGTTTTTAAGAGATAAGCAAGGTGGTAGTTTATGACATATAAGATTAATGAAGAATTAATTGAAAAAATTCATGATAGCAGTAATTTAGTTGACATTGTTTCTAGATATCTTAAACTTAAAAAAACTGGAAGTAATTATGTAGGATTATGTCCTTTTCATAGCGAAAAAACTCCTTCTTTTACTGTATCTGAATCAAAGCAATTGTTTCATTGTTTTGGATGTGGAGAAGGTGGAGATTTAATAACCTTTATTATGAAAATAGAAAACCTGTCTTTTGTTGAAGCAGTTAAATTTTTAGCTGATTTGCAGGGAATATCAATAGAAGAATCGAATAAGGTAGATGATAAATTAAACTTAGAAAAGAAATTGATATATGAAATTAACAAAGAGGCAGCAAAATTTTATTATTACAATTTGAAGAAAAGCAAAGAAGCTTCAAGATATTTACAAAATAGAAAGATTAATGAAAAAGTAATAAAAAAATTTGGATTAGGGTATGCTCCAGATAGATGGGATAGTATAAAAAAATATTTACAACAAAAAGGTTATAAAGAAGTAGATATTGAGAAAGCAGGTTTAATAGGAAGAAGGAAAGATGATACAGGTTATTATGATAAATTTAGAAATAGAATAATATTTCCAATAATAGATGCTAAAAAAAGGGTAATTGGCTTTGGAGGTAGAATATTAGACAATACTATGCCTAAATATCTAAATTCTAAAGATACTTTGGTATTTTCAAAAGGGGATAATTTATATGGATTAAACCTAATAAAAAGGTATTCAGATAGTCAAAAATTAATATTAGTTGAAGGATATATGGATGTTATAGCATTGGCGCAAAATGGGATAGATTATGTTGTGGCAAGCCTTGGAACTGCTTTTACTCATAATCAGGCAAAACTACTAAAAAGATATAAAAGAGAAATATATATATGTTATGATTCAGACAAAGCAGGAATAAATGCATCTATAAAAGCATTAAATATATTAAGAAAAGAAGGTGTAGAACCTAAAGTAATAGTATTACCTACAGGACAAGACCCGGATGATTTTATAAATAAGAATGGATTAAATGAATTTAACAAACTGATAAATAAAGCATTAAATTATATTGATTATAAAATATTTATTAATAAACAAAAATTTGATTTAAACAATACAGAAGAGAAGATTCAATTTACAAAAGAAATATCAAAAATTTTAGTAGATTTGAAAAGTCCAATTGAAAAGGAAGTTTATATAGATAAGGTATCTAGAGAGACAGGAGTATCAAAAGAAGCAATTCAAAAAGAAGTATTAGGTAGCAATTTAAAAATTAGTTCAACTTTTTACAAGGACAAGTATATAAATGGCAAAAATAGGTATAATAAGAATAAAATAATTCCAATTAAAACCGTATTAGAACCTGCACATTTGACAGCAGAAAAAGCTTTGATAAATTTGATGATAAATGGCAAGAATTATTATGATATAATAAAAAGCCATTTGGGGAAAGAAGATTTTTTAAACTATGAACATAATGTTTTAGCAAATATCATATTTTATCAATATGAGAAGAATCCACAATTGACAAAATTGGAACCTAAAATTATAATAGATGAGTTGAATAAAGAAAAAAATATAGATTATAATTTAATAGATGAAATTATGGATATGAAAATAGATTTTCTATCAGATGATAAGCACAAATTAATAGAAGATTTAATTGATAGGATAAATTATTCTAAATTAAGAATAAAGAGAAAAGAAATAATAAACGAGATTCAACAAATTGAATCAAAAAAAGGTAAAAATGAAGGAGATGTAGAGAAATTCAAATTATTATGCATAGAATTAACAAAATTAGACAAGAAGTTAGAAACACATATATAAAGACTGGGAAGGGAGGGAGCTGCATTGAACCAAAAGAATAAAGAAGGAGAAAAAATAGGAAAGGAAAAAATATTAGCTATAAAAAAGTTGATTGATAAAGGCAAAAAAAATGGCATGTTAACATATAAGGAGATAATGGATGCACTTGAAGAAATTGATTTAGATGCAGATCAAATAGATGATATCTATTTAAGATTAGAGGATATGGGTGTAGATATCGTTGGAGAAAAAGAGGAAGATATGCTCCTTGAGACCGATGATGATACTGATACAGAAGAAACAGAAACAAAAGAGGAGATTTCAGTGCCTAAAGGGATAAATGTAGATGACCCTGTTAGGATGTATCTTAAAGAAATAGGCAAAATTCCATTATTAACAGCAGATGAGGAAGTAGAATTAGCCCAAAGGATGGAAGCTGGTGATGAGATAGCCAAGAAAAAACTGGCAGAAGCAAACCTTAGATTAGTTGTAAGTATAGCAAAAAGATATGTTGGTAGAGGAATGCTTTTCTTAGATTTAATCCAAGAGGGAAATCTTGGTCTAATGAAAGCAGTTGAAAAATTTGATTATGAGAAGGGATTTAAGTTTAGCACCTATGCTACTTGGTGGATACGCCAAGCTATAACGAGGGCTATAGCTGATCAAGCTAGAACTATTAGAATACCAGTCCATATGGTGGAAACTATTAATAAATTAGTAAGAGTACAAAGACAGCTAGTACAAGAACTGGGTAGAGATCCTTCACCAGAAGAAATTGGTCAGGAAATGAATATGGAGGTTGAAAAAGTAAGAGAAATAATGAAAATTGCTCAAGAACCAGTGTCTTTAGAAACCCCAATTGGAGAAGAAGAAGACAGTCATCTTGGTGATTTTATAGAAGATGATAATGCATTGGCACCTGCAGATGCAGCGACTTATATTATGCTAAGAGAACAGTTAATAGATGTGTTGGATAGTCTTACTCCTAGAGAACAGAAGGTATTACGACTAAGATTTGGATTAGATGATGGCAGAGCAAGGACTTTAGAAGAGGTAGGAAAAGAATTTGATGTTACAAGAGAAAGAATAAGACAAATAGAGGCAAAAGCTTTAAGAAAATTGAGACATCCTAGTAGAAGTAAGAAACTAAAAGATTTTTTAGAATAAGTTAAAGATTCGCAAAAGGCGAATCTTTAATTGTAAAAAATTATAGAAGGGGCAAACGTATGAGACTATCTAAGAGATTACAAGCAATAGCAGATTTTATTCCAAAAAACACCATGGTTGGTGATATTGGAACTGACCATGGCTATATACCTATATATTTAATAGAAAATAAAGTAGCTAAGAAAGTAATAGCAACAGACTTGAGTAAAAACTCTTTAGAAAAGATAAAGGAATTTGTTAAGGAAAGAAAATTAGAAAGTCATATAGACATTAGATTAGGAGATGGTTTAGAAGTACTAAAGAATTTTGAAGTAGATACAGTTGTAATTGCAGGTATGGGAGGTCTTCTTATTAAGGATATTCTGGACAAGGATATAGAAAAGAGGGATTCTATAACCAATTTTATACTACAGCCTAATATTGCTAGCAATGAGTTGAGGAAATACCTATACTATAACAATTTTGAAATAATTGATGAAAAATTAGTAAAAGAAGACAATAAATTTTATGAAATAATTTATGCTAAGAAAGGTAAGTTTCATATAGGGGAAGATATCTACTATGAAGTAGGAGAAAAATTGATCTTAAATAGGGATCCATTATTAAAAGAGTTTTTAGAAGAAAAAATTAAAATAATAGAAAAAATATTAGAAGAATTAAAAGGGAAGAATACAGAAAAAAGTGAGAGTAGAAGTAAAGAATTAATAGAAAAAAATAAGAGTTTAAAGGTGGTGTTGAAAAGGCTTGAAGGCAAAAAAGATAATTAATTTACTAAACCAATGGGCTCTACCCTATTTGATTGATGAATGGGATAATACAGGATTTCAAATAGGAGATCCACAAAAAGATATTAAAAAAATACTCGTATCCTTAGATTTAGATAGGAAAGTGCTTGAAAGGGCAGTAGATGAAAAAGTCCAGATGATTATTACCCATCATCCTGTAATATTCAAGCCATTAAAATCTATTACAAAATTAACTTATAAAGAAAAATTGATTTATGATTTAATAAGAGAAGATATAGTAGTATACAATGCACATACTAGTTTGGATTTAACTTTAGGTGGAGTAAATGATGTTTTAGCTAATTTATTGGGAATTGATAATACTGAACCTTTAAAAATTGTTTATGAAGAATCTTTATTAAAACTAGTAATTTTTGTACCAAATGACTATGTTTCTTCGATTAGAAAGGTTTTAGGCCAAGCTGGTGGAGGGTGGATTGGGAATTATAGTCATTGTACTTTTAATACTGAAGGTATAGGAACTTTTAAACCTCTTGAAGGAACTAAACCCTTTATTGGTAAAACAAATATTATAGAAGAAGTTGAAGAAACTAGGATAGAAACTATAGTTAAAGAAAGAGATTTAAATAGAATATTAGATGAAGTAATTAAAAATCATCCTTATGAAGAAGTAGCTTATGATATATATCCTTTAATAAATAAGGGAAAGGTCTACGGATATGGTAGAATAGGAGAAGTAGAAGAAATTTTTTTATCAAATTATTTAGATATTATTAAAGACAGTTTAATGGTAGGCAATATCATTGTTTATGGGAATCAAGATAGAAAAGTTAAAAAAGTAGCTGTATGTGGCGGAAGTGGTTCATCATTTATACATGATGCCTACTTAAAAGGAGCGGATATATTTATTACAGGAGATGTAAAATATCATGAAGCTCAATATGCTGATGAATTAGGATTAACTATAATAGATGCAGGTCATTATCATACTGAAAAAGTAATATTGCCAGAAATAAAGAAGTATATAAATGAAAATCTAACAGAAAAAATTGATATAATAATAAATGATGAAAGTAGCCCACCTTATGTAGTTTATTAACTCTATGGAGGTAATTGAATGGGAGAAATAGAAGGTTTATGGGAACTACAAAAACATACTAATATAATAAAGGATATTAGTATTAGCCTTAAGGAAGTAAAAAGTGGTAATAAAATTAAGGACTTAGGAGTACGATTGAATGGAACAGAAG
>NZ_DATHXO010000158.1:0-8416 GCF_035459645.1 Schnuerera sp. | reverse complement strand
GGTCATGGTGTAGGCATGAGCCAATGGGGAGCAAATGGCATGGCTAAAAAAGATAAAAGCTATGAAGCAATACTTAAACACTATTATACAGGAGTAGAATTAAGATCCTTTACAATGGAGAATTGAGCAATTTGGATAGGGCAGACCTTTGTGTCAGCTCTATTTATTTTTTATGTGAAATTTTATTTATATTATGTATTAAATAGATAAAAGTGGAAATAATACCTAATGGAGGTGAGGGAATGAGAAAAAGATTAGGGAAATTAATTGAAAAAGATGGATTTTATATTATTTTATTTATTTGTGTATGTGTAGTAGCTATTACAGCCGTTATGGTATCTAAGAGAAATATGACTGACAGTAATAAACACAATCTATCTCAGCATGAGGATTTTATCATAGTAAACGATGAATTAGATTTAGTAAATTCTTTGGAAACTCCTAAAACTGAAAAAAATGAAATACTAGAAGAACCAATGAAAGAAATTGAAGAATTAGAAGAAGAAATTATGGAAGATCAGGAAGTAAAGGAAGCAATGGCAGAAGGAGATAAGGATGAAATAGAGAAACAAGAAGTAGAAGATAGAAAAGAGCTGGAAGAAGATTTAGATTTTGTCCAAGAAAAAAATCCTCCAGAATCAATTGAGAATATGGTGGAACCAGTACAGGGTAAATTAATTACAGATTTTACAAAGGACAATTTAATCTATTCTCAAACCTTGGAAGAATGGACAGCTCATAAAGGTATAGATATTTCAGCAGATGAGGGTAGCCAAGTAGTAGCTGCTTTGTCTGGGAAGGTACAAGAAGTATATAATGACCAATTATGGGGAATAGTAATTATACTAGAGCATGGTAACGGACTAGTTACAAAATATGCTAATCTTTCTGAAGAAGATATGGTTAAAGAAGGTACTCAGGTTAATAAGGGGGATGTAATAGGTAAGGTAGGTAAAACCGCTTCTATTGAAATGATGATGGAACCACATATCCATTTTGAAGTAATTAAAGATGGAATATGTGTAGACCCAAAAGAACATATACCAGCCTTTATCTATTCAAACTAAGATATATTTGTTCTAATAAGAATTTAAAATGCATATGTATTTACAAAGATTAAAAACCCAAAACAAAGTTCAAAGGGGGTAGACCTATTTGAAGGATTATATAGAAGAAAGGGCATTAGAAATTGCAAAGTACATAATAAGTGAAAAAGCTACTGTAAGGCAGGCTGCAGGTGTATTTGGAGTGAGTAAGAGTACAGTACATAAGGATGTGACAGAGCGTCTTCCCAAGATAAACCCTCTTATAGCAACTATGGTGAAGCAAGTTCTTGAACAAAACAAAGCAGAGAGACATATTAGAGGGGGGAAAGCAACTAAATTAAAATACAAAGCAATCAACGATTAAATAGATCCATAAGGAAAGACTAAGTCTATCCTTATGGGTCTTCTGGGTTTTTTGGATTATTTTGCAAATAAAAAAGGAATTTTTAGGTTTATATAGAAATAGTATATGATATAATGTATTCGTGTATATAGATGATTAAAAGGGGGCAATTGTATATGGCTGCTTTTCGAACGGATTTAGGAATTGACTTGGGAACGGCAAGCATATTAGTATATGCAAAAGGGAAAGGAATAGTATTAAATGAGCCTTCAGTAGTAGCACTTGACCAAAATACTAATAAATTTTTAGCTGTAGGAGAAGAAGCAAAAAAGATGCTAGGTAGAACTCCAGGAAATATTATAGCTTTACGCCCTATGAGAGATGGAGTAATTTCTAATTATCAGGTAACTGAAAGAATGTTGAAATACTTTTTTTCTAAAGCCATAGGAAAAACCATTTTTAAACCCAGAGTTATAATATGTGTACCAAGTGGAATTACTGAGGTAGAAAAAAGAGCAGTACTTGAAGCAAGCAATCATGCTGGTGCTAGAAGAACTTTTCTTATAGAAGAGCCTATTGCAGCAGCAATAGGTGCAGGAATAGATATAACAGAACCAAGTGGAAATATGATAGTAGATATTGGTGGAGGAACTACAGATGTGGCGGTTATTTCTTTAGGAGGTATAGTCCTAAGTAAGTCTGTAAAGATTGCAGGGGATGAATGTAATGAATTCATAACTAGATATATAAGGAAGAAACATAATATGATGATAGGAGAAAGAAGCGCGGAGGAACTAAAAATTCAAATAGGAACAGCATATCCTAGAGAAAAGGAAGTTTTCATGGAAGTGAGAGGTAGAAATTTATTAACAGGATTGCCGAGGAATGTTAAGATATCATCAAATGAAATGCTAGAAGCTTTAGCTGAACCAATTACTCAAATAATGGAAACTGTTCATTCAGTTTTAGAGAGAACTCCTCCGGAATTAGCAGCCGATATAGGAGATAGAGGTATAGTTATGACTGGTGGTGGTGCTTTATTACATGGAATTGATAAACTTATTATGGATAGGACTGGTATAGAGGCGAATATTGTTGATGATCCAATTAGCTCAGTAGCAATTGGAACGGGAAAGGCTTTGGAATGGGTAAATTTGTTGGAATCGGATTTAATAGATTCGGATTCAATACGGATAAATAATTAAAGTACTTTAAAAAGATGCCGATAATAATTATTGAGATTTGTATATGGATTAAGGAAGGGGAATTAAAGTGAATCGAGGACTATATATTAATGCTACATCATTAGCAACTAATCAAAAGAAACTAGAGGTTTTAACTAATAATTTGGCTAATGTAAATACTGCTGGTTTCAAAAAAGATATGTCTTTAACTGAAACTTTTCCCGAGAAATTATTGGCAAAAATCAATGGTCAAAGATCTAGGCCTAGATTAAGGGGAGAAAATCAAATAGAATATGAAACTAATGGACAGGTTCATAGGGCTAGTACCAGTAATGGATATTTTGTGGTACAAACACCTATGGGCAATAGTTATGTAAAGGATATCCGGTTTATTATCGATGATGAAGGATATTTAAGAACCTTTTATCAAGACAATACAGATGAGTATAAAACGGACTATGAGAACTACGTAACTGATAACCAAGGTAATCCTATCCAAGGTGCTGGAGAAAACATAGAAGATCTTTCACAAGGAATTGTATATTATCCTCCTTCTCATGTAGTAGGAACAATGAGTGCAGGACTTAAGTTTCAAAAAAATGTCACAGATTTTACTCAAGGGAATATAAGTGAAACAGGTGGAACTTATGATTTAGCTTTAAATGCCTCCGGGTTTTTTAAAGTAGCTGACGAAGAAGGGAATATTTATTATACTAGAGATGGCTCTTTTACAATAAACCAAGATGGAATGCTTACTACATCAACTGGAGAACCACTACAAGGAATAGATGGAAATATATATATAGAAGGGAATCAAGTCTCCATAGATACTGATGGAGGGGTAATAGTAGATGGTGATATAATTGGATTCTTAGATATTGTAGATTTGGAAAATAGAGAATTTTTAAGAAAAATTGGAGACAACCAATACCAAATGGCAGAAGGTGTAGAGGCAGAAGAAGTTCCTTACGAGGGGGAAGTATTGCAGGGATATTTAGAAAGCTCTAATGTAAATGCTATTCAAGAAATGGTGGAGATGATAACTTTACTTAGAGAGTACGAAGCAGGACAAAAAGCCATTAGGGCACAAGATGAGATGCTTGAAAAAGCTTCGAATGAAATAGGAAGAATATAGGAGGTAAAAAGATGAGAGCATTATGGACTGCAGCTACAGGTATGAAATCACAACAACTTAATATAGACACAATATCAAACAATCTATCTAATGTAAATACAACATCTTATAAGACGCAGAGGGCAGAGTTTAAGGATTTATTTTATACTACTCTGAAAAGAACTAATATAGTAGATGATGAAGGAAGACCTGTGAATTTAGAAGTAGGTCATGGAGTTATGCCTGCAGCAACTAAAAAAGATTTTAGAAATGGAAGTTTTATGGAAACCAATAGTACCTTTGATTTAGCTATAGATGGGGAGGGTTTCTTTGGAGTATTATTACCTAATGATGAAATAAGATATACTAGGGATGGTAGTTTTAAATTAAGTGTAGATTTTGATGAGGGTATGTTAGTTACCTCCGATGGTTATATTGTACTTAGCGAAAATGAGGACGAAATATTTATTGAATCGGATTTGACAGATATTACTGTTGATGATTTAGGATATATAACTGGAACTGATGAAGATGGAGAAATAGTGGATTTAGGAAGAATTGGATTATTTCAATTTACCAATCCAGAAGGTTTATTATCAGAAGGACTAAATCTATATAGTGAAACAGTAGCTTCTGGCGAAGGAATACTTTTAGATCCAGAGGAGATGAGAGGTAGAATAGTACAAGGATATTTAGAGGCCTCTAATGTGCAGGTAGTAGATGAAATGGTAAAGATGATTACAGCTCAAAGAGCTTATGAAATCAATTCTAAGACCATACAAACTGCTGATGAAATGCTTCAATTAGCTAATAATCTAAAAAGATAATGGGGGATTTTAAGTGGAGATAAACATGGATTTAAATATTGACCCAACAGAATTACATAAAAAAATGGAATCATTAAATTCTAAAAAAGATGATGAAGCTTTAAAAAAAGCTTGTAAAGAATTTGAGTCCATATTCTTATCCATTATGTTTAAGGAAATGCAAAAGACAGTACCAGAAGATGGGTTGGTAGAAAAAAGTACAGGTAGGAAGATATTTGAAGAGATGCATATAGACGAACTATCCAAAGAGATAGCAAATTCAGATAATGGGTTGGGTATAGCAGATATGTTATACCAACAATTTAAAAGTGGTTATATAAGCTGGTAGGAGGTCAGTATAATGGGGAAGAAAGCAATAACCATCCTAATGGTATTTATACTTTTGTTTGGAATAATGAATATTGGTTTTTCTCAAAGTAGAAACCCTTCCAGGCAAGAAGTGGAAAAGATTATAGAGGAAGTTGCTACTAAAAGAGGTATTCCTAGTATAATAATGAAATGTATTGCAAAGAAGGAAAGTACTTTTAGACAGTTCGACTCAAAGGGAAGACCTCTAATGGGTGCTAATAAATATGCAGGCATAATGCAGATTGACATAGAAGGAAATATTTATAATTCAGATAAACTTAAAAATGATCCAGTTTATAATATAGAAGCAGGAGCAGACCATTTATTGAATAAATGGAAAATTGCCAATGATAAAATGATCCAGATAGGTAATATGGACCCAAATATATTAGAACATTGGTATTTTGCACTATGGGGGTATAATGGATTATTAGAGAGGAATAACCCAAATATCAAGGATAAAACTTATCAGGATAAGATATATGAAATAGCATTGAATGATTATAACCAAAGAATAAATCCTATTAATAAAAGATCAATTCCTAGTAGAGGAGGACATCCTAGAAGTGATAGAAGAATTTCCACTCCAGAAGAATATCATGAAGGGGATATTATTAAATACCAAGTTGATGATCTAGTGAAACCAGATACTATGGAAAAAGCAAATGGGAAAGAACAACTAGTACTTCATGATGCTCCTAGAGGTAAAGCAATAGGCACTGTCAAAGTAGATCAAACTATGACTATATTAGAAGGACCAGTGTTAAAACGAGGATTTTATTTTTATAAAGTAAGGGTAAATGAGGATTCAAGAGAAGGCTGGGTTTATGGTAATTGGATAGCTTTATCAACTGACAATTCATAATGCAAAATTCACAATTATTGGAGTTTAGCTTTTAGGTATTAGTTCTTTCGTTATTTTGATATATATTCACTTTTATTTATTAATTCGGATTAATCTCTTCCTTAGCTGGTAATAATATTGGTTAAAGGAGGGATTATATGAGGAAAAGGATTATTTATACTTTTTTTGCTATTATACTTACAGTATTTACAGTAGGAATTATTTTAAATAATTGATGATTTAAAGATGAAAAACTGGACAGTAAATCTGTCCAGTTTTCCTTTTAGAGGTCTATTGATAATTGGAAATTTGATAGGTAATGTCTTTATTATTTACGGTAAATTCAATGGAATAAATATTTTTCAAATCTTCTAAGGTTTCAATTCTTTTATTGTTAAGTTCTATATACCTTATATTATCTTTTAATTCTGTCTTAGTAGTATTTCCATTATAAATCACCCAAATATTTTTACCTTTTTCAGAGGTTTCAACTAATGTATTATGAAGAAGTTCTGCTTCTAATTTATCTTTAAATCCTCCAGAACCAAATATTGGAGTGTTTAAAAATAGAACAATATGGTCTTCTTCAGCATTAGCTAGTCCCTCTTTTAGCCAAATCCATTGTTGTGAATTTGTACTTCTAATACCTCCTTTTGCACTACTTATATCTACTAACATAAGGTTCTTGTATCTATGAGTTTTGTAAGGAGAACCTAAGTTTATAATCCTATCAGATTTAATACTATTATTAAATTCTTCATTAGTTTTACCTACGAAAAGACTTAAATCATGAGAATTAGCTTTAGCTTTAATCTTATTGATTGCAGATTGTCCATCAATTTCTTCAAGATTATTTGGGAATCTAGTGACTATAAAAGAGTACCCATTTTCGCCTTTCTCAGCTTTTGTATTTTTTATATCTTTAAAACTTGTTGCTGTTGGTACTTCTATATGGTCGTAGGATGGTGGATAATAAGCGATTAAACTATCCAATAAAATTTCTCCTGAATATTTCTTATAACCATCCGTTTCCACTACGTATATTCTTTCTAAAGAGATAGGGTATTCTGCATTAGAAGGAATATTTGCTTCAACATATTGCCAATCAGTAGAATTTAATGATTTAGTAAAATCTATAGTATGGCTGTTGCCATTTTTATCTTTAATAGTTCCTCTTAACCAAGGACTACTATTGTCTCCCTTTACCCAAAGGGACAATTTATTTGGAGTTCCTTGTAAGTTTAACATATTACTTTCTTTTGAACCAAATAGTAGATAAGCAGCTCTAGTATCTTCTCCTTGGCTAAAATCATACTTAAGGCTTATACTATTATTACCTTCTTTGGCTACTGGGTTTAAACTAATCTTTCCTTTGACGTATTCAGGATAGGTAGTTAAACCGAAGTTTTCAATATTTTCAAACCCCTCTACAAGGACTCCGTCACCGCTACCGATGGATACTAAAATATTATTTATAGCTTTTCCTAATCTACCAGTTATAGCACCTGGACCAATTTTTTCTCCACTATAGAATACTCCATTTTCTATATGTCCAATATTACCGGTGATTGTCCAATCTATGTCTTCTGGATAAATTTTAGCTTCAAATCCATTTTTATCTTTTCCTTTGATTATACCAATATTCCTTTGGTTATTTGGGTGTAGAATGAAACTATTTACAGGGAAAATAATCGTTTCTAATTCACCTAATACTTTCATGTCTAAGGTAGAAGTTATGCCTTCTAAATTTGCCTTTATAGTTACATTACCTGAAGATTTAGCTTTGAAAATATTTTCATTTATTTCTCCTTCAACGCCTTCAAAACTATACTCTACTTTGTTTTGGTCTATTTCTAGAGGATTGTGATATTTATCATATCCTTTAACGGTAAATCTTCTAGAAGTATTAGGAAACATTTTAGTTTCATCTGTATTAATCTTTATATAAGAGAGTTCGCCTTTAGGAGCATTAGAAAAGACTCCTACTCCGTTAACAACTCTACGTTCTCCTCCGTCGGAAGGCCTGTTTACAACCTTTGCTGTTTGTTCATCTACAGGTTTAACAGCCATAGTAGTAGAACCGCCTCCGTCAAGATTTATGGCATTGTGAGCACCTAAGTTTTGAAGAATTTTTCCAAAGGCTTCTTGACTAACACCTGTATAGGAAACATGTCTGCCGTCAATAGTAGCAATTATTAATTCTTTTTTATCTTCTGTAATTCCAATTCCTGTTCTTGGATGTTTTCCTTTAATATTTATATTGGAATTGATAACATTACCATCTTTAAGAATTATACTACCGCCACCAATGGCAAATTTAATATTTTCAAGATTGGGAGTAGTCCTTATAGATAATTTAACTTCATCACCTATATTGAAATTGGCTAATAATGGTTCTGCTCTATTTCCTCTAACAGCTATTATATATCCATCTTCTGGTATAGCTACTGCTTCTTTGCCAATTCTTATATCTTGAACTATATTATCAACCACTATCATTTCGACCATTTCATTATTATATTTAATATTAGGTTTATCATTAGCTTCTTCCATGTTTTCTTCAACTATATTTTCATCTATTTCATCTGTTTCTTCTATAACTTCTTCATTTATTTCCTCATTATTTACTTCTTTTGGTTTTCCGTTATATTTGTTTCCAAAGGATTTTGCACCCCAATGTTTATTTAATAAAGTTACCATATTCATATCC
>NZ_DATHXO010000157.1:0-1695 GCF_035459645.1 Schnuerera sp. | reverse complement strand
AAAGTCATCAATAAAATCCTCTGTATTAAGATGGTGAATTTCTTCTAATGTCCATAAATCACATAATGCTGTATATGGCTGAACTTTGAAATTTTCTTCTGCATTAGGAATGATTTTACGTAATTCTTCTAAAACATATTTAACATCGAATTTAGCTTTGCCATTCATAATATCACCTCATCTTAAATCATTTTTAACTAAAAATCACTAAATTTTCATCAGATTATAAAACCACTATTTTATCTAAAATAAGACACTACATATAGTGCTTAGAATTTTAATTTAGTACTACATATAGTGTCTTATTCTGATTATGTATAATACATTTTCATCATTATTTATTCTTTATATTTAACTGTATTTATTATAATACTATTCTTATGTATAAGTCAAATAATTATTCATAGATAATCTCTGATTTAATATCTTCATCATATAAGTATTCGTATAAATCATGAAAAGACTTATTTGCCAATACCATATCCCATGATCCATCACTAAACCCATACTTGTGTTCAACATACATTACAGCGTTTTGAAAACTGATAAATTCAATACCATCGACAATTATTCTATTCATATTAATCACCCCGATTAATACCAACTTCATTTAAAATATAACTAACTATTTCATCACTACTCATAATACCTGTATCTATTTTTTTGTATGATAAATTCGTTTTACTTAGTATATCTTCATATTTACTATTAATCAATTCTAATTTATCAAGACTAACATATTCATCTCCACGTTTCTCTAATCGTTTTTTTAATGTATCTATATCTGCATATAAGTAATAAATTTTAGTTTCAAATAATTCCAACAAGCTTTCAATCATATTTCTTTGCTTATTGTTGATAACGGAATAATCTTTGTAAATATCAGCGTATACTAAGTTGCACCAAATATAACGATCAATAATTAAATTTTCTTTAAGTGCTAAGTCAAGAAAATGAGCAAATAACTCATCTTGACTAGACTTAGCTAATTTGAATGAAGATCCTTTTACGATTTCATACTCTGGCAAATGTTTCTTTAATTTTTTTGCCACTGTTGTCTTAAAATTAAGTTCGTTGCCAAATAAAATAATATTACTCATGACACTAGTTCCTCCATCATTAATCTCCACCCTTTCTAATTATTTTTACACTAGCTGTCTGCCTTCCATTTGAAATAGCTTCATTAGTCGAAGAAACTAGATAATCTATTCTATTGCCTTTGATAGCACCACCTGTGTCCATAGCGATAGCTTTTACAGTGTTCCCATTTGAAAAACGCAATTCTACAATTGAATACAATGGTATAACATTAGGATCAGTTGCTATAACTTGCATTCCATTATAATAATTAGTGTTCCTCACATCTATACCTGTTGCTGTTATCCCACTACAACCTACACAATAGGCAGTGTAAAAGCTAACATTGAAATTGCCTAAATCATATCCACTTTCATTTGATGGCTGATTGATTACTACTGAATTACTACTATTACTATTATTATTTTGAATAGCTGTTTCTTCTTTTATTGACTGTTTTTTCATCTTTTCTTCTTCTAGTCTTTCTAATTCTTCTTTAGCTTTTCTTTCTTCTTCTTGCTTTATTTTCATTGTTTTCCAATTTGACCAACTTTCCCAATTGTCCATATCTTCATCTGTCACTTCATTGTCTATTTTCATCATTTCCTCAATGTTCGG
>NZ_DATHXO010000156.1:0-2282 GCF_035459645.1 Schnuerera sp. | reverse complement strand
TTCCTGGTGCCCAGTCTTAATAGTACTCTAAACTCTGTACTCTCAATGGGCGTTGCGAAGGCAACGCCTGACTCTGGTAAAAGAAGGTGAATAAAATAGCGATTGAAAATTTAGAAGTTTATAAAAGAGCCGAACAATTATTATTTAGAGTTTACAAACCAATTAAAAATTACCCTAAGTATGAAAAGCACAGATTGTCGCAAATAACAGTTATTTTATTTATAATTTTCTTAGCTTTTATGCACTTAGGAAATAAGGTAAAAAGTAAACGCAAGGTATATTTACAAACAGCAGATGCGTTTTTGCAAATGTTAAAAGTATGTTTTAGATTAGCAAGATATGAAAAATATATAGGTAAAGAGTTTGGGAGGCAGATTTCCTTAGAATTAACTGAGATAGGAAAAATGCTTGGTGGTTGGATAAGAAGTTAAAAATAAACGAGGATTAGCCTATTATGGCGTCGTGTGAATCGTGGTAACAACGGTGCATCCTATTTGAACAGTAACAATTCTTGGAACACGAACAGTAACAATTCTTGGCGCCCAGTCCTGAATTAAAAAATTTTCGATGGCTATGATTACGGTTGTAGTCACTACACTTGAAATAAAATTCAAGAGAACCCAATTCTCTCACTTGCGAAAAGTGTAAACACATAAACAATGGTATCGCGCTCACTCCAAAGAAAGGAGAACCGGAGATATCGACAAATTAATTGACAAAATACTCTTTATAGATAATTTAGAAAAATCATCAAACAAAATGCTAAGAGGCAAGTCCAAATATACTAAAGAAGCTATAGAGTTTGCTATGGATGAGGTTTATAACCTACTCAAATTAAAAGCAGAGATTAAAAATAAAACGTATAGGTTTAGTGGTTATATCAACTTTGTTGTAACTAGACCAAAAGTAAGAGGGATAAATGCACCGCATTGTAGAGATAAAGTTGTACAATTGGCAATGAATAATGTATTGAAAGAAATATATAATCCTAAATTTATTTATGATAGTTATGCTTGTATCGACGAAAAAGGCACGCATAGATGTGTTAAAAGAATACAACATTTTATGCGTAAGGCTAAATGGGAATATGGCGACGAGGCGTTCATTGTAAAGATAGATATAAAGAAATTTTTCTATAATATCGTAAGGGATATATTAAAAGAACTAATCGCTCAAACAATAAAGGAAAAAGAAACATTAGAATTAATATATTTAATAATTGACAGTGCAGATGCTATTGACGTATTAGGTATGCCTTTAGGTAATACATTAAGTCAATTATGTGCAAATATTTATTTGAATGTTGTAGACCAATATGCTAAAAGAAATTTAGGACTAAAATATTATATTAGGTATATGGACGACATAATTATTATAGTCGAAAACAAGGAAAGAGCTAAAGAAGTATTGGAACTAATTAGGGCAAAAGTTGAAAAAGAATTAGGATTAGTTTTGAATGAAAACAAGTCTAAAATATTTCCACTTGCTCAAGGAGCAAACGCTATAGGCTTTAAAATTTATCCTACTCATATGTTGCTTAGAAACGAAAGCAAAAAAAGAATTAAACAAAAACTTAAAAAATTCAAGCCATTATTAATTGAAGAAGAAATAACTATAGAAAAAGTTGAACAAATACTCAATAGTTGGCTTGGACATGCGGATCTAGCTAATAGTTATAAATTTATTCAATCATTATTAGAAAGATTTGATTATATAAAATTGGTGGATAAGAGGTTCAAAAATGGTAAAATTAAAAAGGTGTTCAAAATAAAAAGAGAGGTGATAGATGATGCAAGAAAATCTTATATTAGTGCAAAAGCAAGCTAATGAATGGCAATTATTCACACATAAGGTTAGATTTATTGACAATGGTGTTGAAAGCGAAGTATATACTTCTGATGTAGCTTGGTATAATAAATTTGCTGAAATACACGACAATTTTTCATTAGTAGAAGTAACAGAGGTTACCTATACAGCTGAACAATTGAGTAGGTTAGAAGAAATTAAAAATTTAAATATATCTGATAGTGTCGCAAATGATTATGTGATAGAAGACATAGCAGGAGAAGGCTTAGAATTATTAGCTTTAAAAAAGGAAAATAATGAATTGAGACAGCTACTAGCTGATTTAACGGAAGAAGTTTTGATGGGAGGCATGTAAAATGGGTGAAGCAAAGAAAAGATTGTATAAGTTTTTAGTGAGAATGGAGAGAATTACGCCTGAACAGTACGAACAGATTGTAGGGGAGATTTATGAGGGATAAAACTAAATTATATTATGA
>NZ_DATHXO010000155.1:0-2057 GCF_035459645.1 Schnuerera sp. | reverse complement strand
TGCTAATAAAGAATATGTGGAAACAGGCGATGAAAGTTTGGAAAAACTTATCCACGAAACAAGAACTGTTGAATATGGGGATATTACCCTAGAAGAGAGGATTGTAAAAGAGTTGATGAAAGGCCCAGAATCAGATAACTTAAGTACTGTTATCCCATCGAATGTAAAACTATTAGGCGTAGAAGTTGCTGATGAAACTGCTTTCGTAAACTTTGCTGGAGAAGAGCTTTATGGAGGCTCAATGCAAGAAGACTTTACCATAGCTCAAATAGTTAATTCCTTGGTAGAGCTTGATAGTGTAGAAAGAGTTCAATTCCTAATAGACGGTCAAAAGGCTGAAACCTTAATGGGTCATATTGAAATTACTGAACCTTTTGAAGAATAATCAATTGTTTAAATAATTGGAACTAAGGGTAAATTAATCCTACCCTTAGTTTTATTTATTTGCTAGCTCAATCGAAACTATATCTACCGTTATAAAGAAAAACACCAAGAATAATGTAAAATAACGCTTTATATGATAAGATATATATAAGTATCTATTATTAGACTTTAAATAATTAAAATATCATTTTAAAGAAAGGGGTTTTGAATGAGTAAAAGCACTGAAAAACAAAAAAACATAGCCATCCAAAAATTAATAGATAAAGGCAAAAAGAAAGGTAAACTTGCCAATAGTGAAATATTGGATTATTTAGAAGATATAGATTTAAACCCTGAACAGATAAATGAAGTATATGAAAATTTAGAAGATATGGACGTTAATATAATTAAAAACAAAAAAAATAATAAAGCTAAAAAAACATCAAAACCTAAAACCGTAATAGTTGACGACCCTGTTCGAATGTATTTAAAAGAAATCGGTAAGGTTTCTCTTCTAACTAGAGAAGAAGAAATTACTTTAGCAAAAAAGGTAGAAGCAGGAGATGAAATAGCAAAAAAGAAGCTTGCAGAAGCAAACTTGAGATTAGTAGTTAGTATTGCTAAAAAACATATCGGTAGAGGAATGTCATTACTAGATTTAATTCAAGAAGGAAACTTAGGACTTATTAAAGCAGTAGAAAAGTTTGATTACACAAAAGGATATAAATTTAGCACCTATGCTACTTGGTGGATACGTCAAGCCATAACAAGAGCTATAGCAGATCAGGGAAGAACTATAAGAATCCCTGTCCATATGATTGAAAATATAAATAAACTTGTAAGAATACAAAGAGAACTTGTACAAGAATTAGGTAGAGAACCCTTCCCAGAAGAAATAGCCGAACATATGGATATGGATATAGATAAGGTTAGAGATATAATCAAAATAGCCCAAAAACCAATTTCATTAGAAACTCCTATAGGAGAAGAAGAAGACAGTCAACTAGGCGATTTTATTGAAGATGAACATGTAGAAACACCTGCCGATAACGCTACACATGTTATGCTTAAAGAGGAATTAGTCGATACTTTAGGCACCTTAACTCCTAGGGAACAAAGAGTATTAGAATTGCGCTTTGGTTTAAACGATGGAAGAACTAGAACTTTAGAAGAAGTTGGAAATGTATTTAATGTTACAAGAGAAAGAATCCGACAAATAGAAGCAAAGGCCCTTAGAAAACTTAGACATCCTAGTAGAAGTAAAAAATTAAAAGATTTCCTAAAAGAATAATAAAGGATTCAGAATATAGTAAATGAATCCTTTATTATATATTAACCATATTGTTCTAGTAAAAATCTAAAAATGAATGTTTTTCTCCATCTTTATTCCATCCTAATATACCATTCATATTTACATTCTCAGCCGCTCTAAATATAGACATATCAACATTTGCAAAATTCTTTTTCAATTCTTCTATTAGTTCTTTAATCTCTTCTCTTTTGCTGCCTATTTTTTTGGCAGCTACCATACAAGCACAATTTAATGGCCATATGCCACTGTACTGAATAAACCTTTTTATATATTCTTCTTCTATATAATAAAGAGGTCTTATAAGCTCTATACCTTCATAGTTTTTAGATTTTAATTTTGGTAGCATAGTTTTAAAATTACCAGAACATAAAAGGTTTAGAAG
>NZ_DATHXO010000154.1:0-6443 GCF_035459645.1 Schnuerera sp. | reverse complement strand
ATACCCATTGTTGTCCAGTTTGCTTAGGGTTGCCTGGTTCTATACCTAGACTAAATAAAAGAGTATTAGAATATGGAATAAGAGCAGGAATTGCTTTTGACTGTAAAATAGCTAATAACGTAAAAATGGATAAAAAACATTATTTCTATCCCGATTTAGTAAAAGGATATCAAACAAGCCAAGATGATAAACCTTTATGTGAAGATGGATATGTGAAAATTGAGACGGAGAATGGCACTAAAAATGTTGGATTAATTAGAATCCATATAGAAGAAGACACTGGGAAATCCCTCCATACAGAAGGAGGAGATACCCTCCTAGACTATAATAGAGCAGGTGTACCATTAATTGAAATAGTAACAGCACCAGATATGAATACATCTGAAGAAGCCCGGTTGTTTTTAGAAAGTCTTAGAAATACTTTAAAATATATTGAGGTTTCTGATTGTAAGATGGAAGAAGGTTCTTTAAGATGCGATGTAAATATAAATGTAGTAGATGATGAAACTGGCAATAAAACCAATATTACTGAGTTGAAAAATTTAAACTCTTTTAAATCAGTTGTTAATGCAATAGATTACGAAGTAGAAAGACATATTTCTCATCTAGAAAAAGGAGAAAATACGGTAAAAGAAACTAGAAGGTGGAATGAATTAGAAAATAAAACTGTAGTTATGAGAGATAAAGGAGGTACAGAAAATTATAGATACTCTGTTGATGTAGATGTACTTCCAGTAGAAATAGAAAAAGATTGGATAGAGGAAATTAGAAACAATTTACCAGAATTACCTCATCATAAAAAGGAAAGGTTTATTAAAGAGTATGATTTGCCTGAATATGATGCAGGAGTTTTAACCCAATCAAAAGAAATAGCTCAATTCTATGAAGAAACTAATAAATATGCTAAAGATCCTAAACAAGTTAGTAATTGGATAATGGGAGATGTTTTAAGAAGATTAAATGATGAAGAATTGGAAATAGAAGATTTGAAGTTCGGACCTAAGGATTTAGCAGATCTTATTGAATTTATTAAGGATGGCAAGATAAGTAACAATATTGGGAAAAAAGTGTTAAGAGATATGTTTGAAACAGGAGAAAAACCAGAAAAGATAATTAAGAAGAAAGGATTAATTCAAATTAGTGATGAAGGAGAACTAGAAGGAATTATTGAAAAAGTATTAGATGAAAATCAGCAATCCATTATAGATTATAATAATGGAAAAGACAGAGCTTTAGGATTTTTAATTGGTCAAGTGATGAAAGCAACTAGAGGTAAAGCCAATCCACAACTTGTAAATAAAATGGTGAAGGAAATGATAAAAAGTCGATAGATGGAAGAGCTTCCATCTATCGACTTTAATTGTCAGAAAATTCACGCTTGATTAATATTTTAAATCAATATATAATAATCATAACTTATTTTTTATAGTTATGATTATTTTTTATGGGGGGATTTCATGAGTAAAAAGTCAAGAGGATTAACTACCAAAATTTTCATAGGTTTGTTGGTAGGTCTTATAGTTGGAATTGTAGTTTACCAATTACCAGATGGGACTTTTAAAAATAACATTTTAATTGACGGAATATTTCAATTGCTAGGGCAGGTATTTTTAAGAGGAATAATGATGATGGTAGTTCCATTAGTATTTATCTCTTTAGTTAATGGAGCTTCTAGTATGGGCGATGTAAAAAAACTTGGAAGAGTAGGGGCAAGGACTATACTATTTTATTTGGTGACAACTGCCTTTGCAGTTACTTTAGCATTGGCTTTAGGTTATCTAATTAAACCGGGAACCGGCCTTGATTTGGGTACCATCGAGCAAGTGGAAACCACAGTAAGTTCAAAAACTCCATTGGTTCAAATTTTGTACGAAATGGTTCCTAGAAATCCAATAGCAGCAATGGGTGAAGGAAATATGTTGCAAATCATTGTATTTGCTATAATTACTGGAATTGGCTTATCTACCTTAGGAGAAAAGGTAAAAATAGTAGTACAGATATTTGAACAGTTAAACGAACTAATAATAAAGATGGTAGGATTTGTAATGTTATTTGCTCCTATAGGAGTTTTTGGTTTAATTGCTAGAACATTTGCTACTGTTGGATATGCTGCACTGGTACCATTGCTAAAATATATAATAGCCGTTTATATTGGGCTTATTCTCCATGCTGGATTGATTTATTCTGGAATGTTAAAAGGGTTAACTGGATTAAGTCCTAAAATATTTTTTAAAAAAATATTCCCAGCTATGTCTGTAGCTTTTTCTACTGCTAGTAGTGGTGCTACTGTACCGATTAATTTAGATATAAATGAGAAGGAGTTTGGAGTATCCAGGAATATAGCTTCTTTTACAATTCCTTTAGGAGCAACCATCAATATGGATGGTACTGCTATCATGCAAGGTGTAGCTACTTTCTTTATAGCCCAAGTATATAATGTACCTTTAAGCATTGGAGCCATATTAACGGTGGTTTTAACTGCCACACTTGCTTCTATTGGAACAGCAGGAGTACCAGGTGCAGGTACCATAATGTTGTCTATGGTATTACAATCTATAGGACTACCTATTGAGGGAATTGGATTAATAATGGGTATAGATAGATTAGTAGATATGGGTAGAACTGCAGTTAATATAACCGGAGATGCAGCCTGTACTGTAATAATAGCCAAAAAAGAAGGAGAACTTAAAGAGGAAATATTTAACTCTGATTCAAAGGAATTATCAAAATAAGAAGTATTAATCTATACAATATTCTAAAAAATTAAATATGTGACAAGGTATTTTAAAGGATTGAGGTCTATATAGATTTCAATCCTTTTTTAAATATTATAGATTAAATTTCATAAAAGTGTACCTAAAGTGTACCAAAAGTGTTTGCATTCTGATACAATATACTTATACAATAATATTTTAAGTGTAAGGGAGGAGGATTTATTATGGAAATAGGAAAATTACCAAACCATATATTAGAGAAAATTGTATTCAATAATATTAAATATAAAAGAAAGGAAATCCTTCAAGGAGCAGCCGTTGGAGAGGATAATGCTATTATAGATTTTGAAGATGAAGTTTGTATAATTTCAACAGATCCTATAACTGGGGCTACAAAGGATATAGGAAGATTAGCTATCTACATATCCTGTAACGATGTTGCTAGCAGTGGAGCGGAACCTATTGGTGCACTTTTGACTATTTTAGCACCTCCTTCAATAAATGAAGAGGATATAGAGTTGATAATGAAAGAAGCAGGAGAAGCTTCTAAAGAGCTAAAAGTAGAAATAATGGGAGGACATACTGAAATCACAGATGCAGTAAATAGGGTTGTCATTTCTACAACGGTAATAGGAAAACAAAAAAAGAAGAATATGATAAATTCGAAAAATATAGAAATAGGAGATAAAGTATTAATAACTAAGTATGCAGGAATTGAAGGAACATCAATACTAGCCAAAGAATTAGAAAAATACTTAGAGGATAAAATAGATAAAGAAAAAATAATGGAAGCAAAAAACATGGGCAATATGATATCTGTAATAAAAGAAGGAACTATATGTGGAAAAATTGGAGTAAAATATATGCATGATATAACTGAAGGTGGAATACTAGGAGCAGTATGGGAAGGAGCTGTTGCTATTGACAAAGGATTAAAAATATATGAAGAATTAATCCCTATGAAAGAGGTTACAAAAGAGCTATCTTCAGTTTTAAAGATTGATCCTTATAGATTAATATCCAGTGGAAGTATGCTAATAATAGCAGGAGAAAAACAAGTAAGTCTTATTGAAAATAGATTAGAAAAGGAAGGCATAAAGGCAACTGTTATTGGTGAAGTAATTGAAGAAGGAGTCTTATTGGATAGAAAAGGGGAAATAGAGGAAATATCTCCACCAAGCAGTGACGAACTATATAAAGCTCTTTCCATATTAGATTAGATTATTACATTATGGTTACAAAATCCCCATTTCGTTGACATAATAACCAACCAAATGATATAAATAACATAAGCTATAAAATAACAGTAAAGGATGTGGAAAGGGGCAATTAAGATGAAGAAATGGAAAGTTGTTTTATCCTTTTTATTGATTTTTGTATTTTTTAATTTGCCAGTATTTGCAGCTAATAATAATCACAGGATTACTGTCAGTATGGATGGTCAAAAATTCACTGTAAAAGAAGTACCAGTGGTATTTGATGGACAAGCAGTATTTTCAGACATCCCTACCTTCATCCATCCCATAAATGATTATACTTTAGTCCCTATTAGATTCATAGCAGAACGCTATGGCGCTGAAGTAAGTTGGGAACAAAAAACTAAAACAGCAACACTTAAACAAGAAGGCAAAGAAATAAAAATTACAATAAACAGTCAAGATATGTATATTAATGGGGAAAAAAAGCCTATAGAAGGAAGCACAACTCCTAAGCTTGTAACCTTTTCGAATAAGGATTCTAGAACCATGGTTCCTTTAAGACTGGTATCTGAAGCCTTAGGTTTTGAAGTAGGATGGGATAATGTAAAACGAGTGCCCTTTATCAACACAAAAGTAGCAGAAGAAGATTTGAATGAAGATAAAGACAGAAATGAGAATAATCAAACCAGAGAAATTACAAATGTATTAGTAGAAAAAGGGAGTACCAATTCACCAAAAATAACAATAAAGGGAACAGAAAAGTTAAACTATTCGACAGACTTACTTAAAAACCCTAATAGATTGGTTATTGATGTGGAAAATTCAGTTTTAAATCTTAAAGATAGTATTCTATTTGAAGGTGGAGTAGGAAGAATTGACGTGAATAACAAACAAATAAAGAGGATAAGCATGTCGCAATTTTCTTCTAATCCAGATGTGGTAAGAATAGTTATCAATTTAACTGAAAATATGGATTTTGATGTAGTATCAGGAGAAGATGGCAAGTCTTTAACCGTATCTTTTGTAAACAGAGTAGAGAAAATTGAAAAGGAAATAATTGATGGTAAAGAAGCCATAGTTATTTACAACACAGAAGAACCAGAAATTAAAACTTTGAAATTATCAGATCCTGAAAGAATAGTTGTTGATTTATTAGATTCTTCATTAGAAGGAGGGACTTTTTTTAGCTACAATTATAATATAAGCTTTATAAAAGGAGTAAGAGTGTCTCAGTTTGTACCAGATAATCTATACAAACCTAATGATAGAATCGTTAGGCTAGTATTAGATATTGAAGAAGGAATACATGATCCTAATGTGAGAATCAATAAGGAAGATAACAAAATTATAATCATTCCAGAAACTAGCCTAGGGGAGATAATAGACTATAATTTGAAAGGCAACAAAAGAACCATCTCAATTAATACAATAGAAAAGACCGATTATGATATAGAATACCATAGAGATAAAAATACTATGATAGTAACTCTTCCTTCGAATTTACTAGATATAGAAGAAGGATTTATGAATATTAGAGACGGGTTAATTAACGATATAACTATAAGAGAAGCGGATAATCTTTCTAATGTTATTTTGACCTTTAGAAGGGGAGTTGAATATGATATTCTATCTAAAGATATAGACGATAAAATTACTATTAGCTTAGAACGAGATGAAAATATAAAGCCCTCAGATAGGATTATAGTAATAGACCCTGGACATGGTGGATATCAACCAGGAACTATTCAGAATGGGATTGAAGAAAAAGATGTAAATCTAAGTGTTTCTCTTAAGTTAAATGAAAGTTTAGAAGAATTAGGATATACAACTATAATGACAAGAGATGACGATAGTTTTGTAGACTTATACGATAGAGCAAAGATTGCAAATAGGAATCAAGCAGATTTATTTATAAGTATCCATGCTAATTCAATTGGAAATCCTAATATTTCAGGTATACAAGTGCTGTATCATTCTAAGGATAAAGATAAAGTGAAAAAAGAAGATACATTAGCATTGGCCAAAATTATGATGGAAGAGCTAACTAATGGGACAGGTGCTGAGGACAAAGGACTATTACCTAGAGAGAAAACTGTAGTAATAAGGGATACATCAATGCCTTCTGTGTTAATTGAACTAGGCTTTTTAACCAATAAGGAAGAGGCTAGGCTATTGACTGACGATGACTACCAAAATCTTTTAGTAGAATCTATTATAAAAGGTATAGAAAAATACCTTGATTTGTATTAATATAAGATATGCGGAGATTAATCTCCGCTTATTTTTAATTAGAGGTGATATTATGGGTTTTATAATTGGATATTTGTTAATATTTTTTGCTAGAGTAGCTGATGTTACATTAGCAACGATTAGAATGTTGATGGTAGTACAAGGAAGAAAGGTCCAAGCTGCAATTATTGGTTTTTTCGAGGTTAGTATTTATGTTACAGCATTAGGTAAAGTAGTCAGTAGCTTGGACAATATAGGAAACTTACTGGCTTATGCATTAGGCTTTGCCTGTGGTAATTAT
>NZ_DATHXO010000153.1:0-3004 GCF_035459645.1 Schnuerera sp. | reverse complement strand
GAACAGATTCTACCTCATGGTGGGAGTATCCTAAGAACATTCCTGTAGCTTCCTTAAAAGCACTACAAACATATTGTAACCTTTCATCCAACTTCTTAGCATCATCCAACTTCAATGAGTATATTGCATTATCTAAGGAGTCAAGGCTAACAGATTCTAAAAATATATCTACTCCCCTAAAAGGTTTAGGAACCACCTTCCTCACTTCCTCAGGGTCAATATTTACAACAAAACTTCCCTTGTACCTTGCTAACACCATCTTAATGAACCACCTTCCTATTACTTCCTACTATTAGTATACCATACATATTGGCTTAGTGTCAACAACTATTTAAAAATCTTTTATTTTATTCCCGTTCTGAAATTAAGTTAACCCGTTCTAAAATTAAGTTAGCTAATTCATGCCAATTTACATTATTAAGGCGCTTGCTGATAGAAGTAGAGTCTATAAACTCGTATAGGTAATCAGGTACTCCATCTAACCCTTTCTTAATCTCTTGTACTACAAAGTCTTTAAAGTGCTTTGCAATCTCTTCTACGTTACTAACTTTCTGTAAATCATAATAACTTACATTTAACTTAGTAGTTGTGTAGTCTAAAAAATCATCCGTAAAATAGATATCTACAAGAAACGTATCTCTATTAGACCTACCATTGTATTTGTTCATTATAAATATAAACCTCCCTTTTAATATCTTTAATATCATTGTACCATAATGGTCAACTTAAAGTCAACACCTATTTAAAAAATAATGTAATCTAGCTTATACTCCTTCCCTAATTGTACAACCTCTTCTATAGAGATGTCATTCTGAATGAGGGCACCTTTCTCCATATTAGACCAAAAAGAAAGTAAACAATACACAGCATCAGAGTTGCTAGTATAATGCCCTATATATGTTTTACGGTTTTCTGCCCCAATTAGTTCATCTATATCCTCCAACAACTCTTCTTCAGTGAATCGGTCATGTACAAACATTGTACAATTTAGCACCTCCTCTTTAACAAAGCCCTCATCTAGTGAACCGCAAACATGGGAGTACGTATATCCATAACCATACTCCTCATCATCTAAGAAGAATACAATAGTGTTACCCGCTTCATTAAATTCATCATCTAATACTTTTTCAATCTCTTTCAGATTATACTTCTCTAACTTAATCATTTCTTTTTTCATTGGTAAATAGCCCCTTCCTAGCTCTTAGTTCTCTACTTCCAACTTTCAACTTTCTATTATTAGTATATCATATCTATTGGCTTAGAGTCAACAACTATTTAAAAATATTAGTTAGATACGTGTCTTTATCTAAGCACCATACTTTATTCATTTCTTCTAATTCTTCTTTTGTTGGATTAAAGAAAATTGAATAACTATATAAAATATCCTTTAAGTCCTCTTCAAATTCTTTACTTTCTATGTCACTGTTGTTAAACAATACTACTTCTTCTAATTCTTCTTTTAGATTTTCCGTAACATCTCCTAAATAATTACTTTCTACTACAACGTTATCCATAAAATCTTTTAAATTACTAGCTAAAAATTCAGGTTCTGAAAACCCTGCATAATAATAAAAACCTTTTAATTTTTCCATTTTCTACTCCTCCTATTTTTAAAAACCTTTTATTTGTTATTGCTAACTACAATTATTATTATAATACATAACTGCGAATATGTAAAGGTTTTTGTTCTTTTTTTAAAATAAATTTATTATTATTTATTATTTTTTTGTATGGATAAATAAAAAAAGAGTAGGTAATCCTACTCTTTTAATATTGCTTATTAATAACCTTGTTCGTATAAGTATATTATAAAGGAATCCCATTTTTTATTTTAACAATGGGATATTCTTCCCTGTTTGAATATAGTATGCTTTTTGTATAAATGATAGAACATGGTCAAATTCTCCATTTATATAAGATTCAGCATCCTCTTTTTTAAATTGTATATAATTATCTACGTTGTTAACATAAAATTCATTATTTATAGCACCGTTAACACACTCAATACAAACATTGTAAAAATATTCTCTTGTTTTTAAAATTGTTTCTTCGGTTAGTTCGACATTATTAAATTTTATTGTTTTCATCACATAGGTCCCCTTTCGAATCTTTAAGAATATTGAATACTCGTTATTGCTCACTACTACCAATTAATTATTATACATGATTATATAGCAGTTGTAAACTGTAAACTGTGAACTGTAAACTCTTTAATTCACTAACCCTTATACAGTATAGTCCTTTCTTCTTTATTTTCGTTTATCCCAGTTAAACAGAAAGAATAAGGCAATAAACATAATACTTAACCATAAATATGTATCACTAGTCACTATAATAGCCCCCTTGTTTAGAATGATTCTAATCTACAATTCATATATACCGAGAATTTTGAATTGAATGTCCTTTAATTGATAATATGGTTAGTTTATTCTCAATTAGATAGAGCTTATCTCACTGATATACTCTGAACAGCGGGTTACCTGTTTATATTTCACCTTCACCCTTTATCCTTTTCCAACTCTTAACCTTAACTAGCGCAACCCTTACCCACTAATCATATTATACCATAAGTAGTTTCTTAAAGTCAATACTTATCTAGTATTTAAAAATAAACACATATTTCCACTAATTAATCTAGTTCAGAAACAAATAGTATAGAATAAACGATATTTAAAGCCATTCTAGCCTGTTTAACGCTATTTTTATAACCTTATAATGGTTTAGCTTGTATCTCTCTTAAAATGGCTCCTAGAGCCTCCTAGAGGGCTTTTAAATAGTTGTAAGGTAAATAGGTTAATAAATATGTAAAATCCCTCTAGGACCCTATACAGCATCTTAAATAAGCATTAGCCCATTTTAATACTTTTTAATACTTTGTAACACCTTGTAACACCTTTTAATACTTATCAAGTCTGAAGAAGGTACTCCCCCTCTTTCGGATTGTAATTTGAAGCCTTCTATTCTCTATCCTCTATTCTCTATTCTCTATTCGCTATTTTCTGCT
>NZ_DATHXO010000152.1:0-1664 GCF_035459645.1 Schnuerera sp. | reverse complement strand
CTGGGCTAACTTGCTCAGATGATTATGTGCTTGACTATAGTGACGGAAAATATATTGAAGCATTATTTGGAAGCGATTTTCAATTCTATCCTGAAACGGTAGATTCATATAAGAAGATATATGATGAAGGGCTAAAGGTATTGGGTTCTTTTAGAAAGATTAATGCTGATTATGAATTTGTAGAGGATGATAAGGATAACTACGAAAGAGAAATAGAAGTACTATATGATATCTTAGAAAATTATGTACCAGAGAATATCTTTAAAAGAGACGAAATCTTTACTTACAGGAAACCAATACCAAATAGTAGCCTTTTATATATGAGGAATATGGAAAACGAAGATGAAGTGTCAATAAAAATCGAGTCAGAGTTTGGTGAGAAGGCTAATCTAATAAGATATCATTTAAAGAGTTACCATCATGAATTAGAAGAGAGTGAACTAACACAAGATAATGCCCTAAAATTAGCAAATGAATTTGTTAATAGGTATGTTGACAAATATATTGAATTAAATAGGACACCAGATTTATATCCAAGTCTATATGAAGAGGGTAAGCATGAGACGTATGGGGATAAGGATTGTAGATATGTTGTAGTAGTAGATTTAGTACATGGTTTTGTAGAGTACTATGGATTATTAGATGATTAAATGTATTAAGTAGATGAACATCAGTATATAAATGTGCAACACATATTGTTCATATAATGGGAGGTCTATAAATGGAAAATATAAATATATGCCCATACTGTGGAGCAAAAATGAAATTAGGTTTTATACATGGAGATAGATACTGTCTTAAATGGATTCCTGAAGAGAAAGATAAGGGAATATTCTTACAATGGTTTGCGGAAGGTATCAAATTAGGGTATAGTATAGAAGCTTTTTATTGTGAAGAATGTAAAAAGATTATTATTGATGGGGAAAATAACATGAATTAAAGCTATAAAATTAATGTATATAATTTATAAATTATATGAAATAAGTGTTAATATTGAAGGCATATTGTAATTAGAAATATATCTTTATTGTATTTATTCTTGGAAATACCATAATATGAAAAGTTATTACCTATTTATTATTATTTAGGTTGAATATGTCCTAAAATGGATATAATACGCATAAGAGGAAGGTAAAGATTTTATGAAAATTAATATTAATAATTTGGTTTCTATTTCAGAAGTTAATCAAAAATTTTCAAAAGTAGCTAGGTTGGTAGATGAAAATGGAGCTACAGTAATTTTGAAAAATAATGTACCTCGTTATGAATTAATAGATTATAGCCAATTACAAAAAGAAGAAATACTAGGTGATGAAGAAGTAGATGAAGTAGCTAAAAGAATACTATTTAAACATATGAAGGCATTTGAGCAATTAGCTAAATGAAAAGATTAATTAAAACCCGAATATTAAAAATGCATAGCCTTCTTATTCAAAAAACAGAAAAAACAGGTGGAAGTGATGATGTTAAAGATGAAGGATTGTTAGATTCTGCTTTAAATTTACCATTTCAGAGCTTTGATTTATTTAATTATAGGAAATATATATAAGAAATAAATATTGAAATAGATATTTACAAATCATTATATACAAAAAATTATGATATAATATATATGAATAATTTTTTTATTAGTATTTTTTAAAAAAGTATTACAAATAGGGAGG
>NZ_DATHXO010000151.1:0-5832 GCF_035459645.1 Schnuerera sp. | reverse complement strand
ATTGATTCATCATAGTTTGAGTAAAAATCAAAACTTCTTACAGTATCGGCTTCATATCCTTCATTGTAGATTTCATAATATTTGCCTTCTATATTGCCATTTTCAACGGAAGTTATTTCTACAAACCTTTCTCCAACCTTTTCAAAGGAATTCCCTTCCTCTATAACTATATCATTTTTGTATTTACCAATATATTTACTGTCAAATTCATAGCCTTCTTTGCTATATGTGACTTTTTGACCATCTAAATTTGGAGCTTTCACAACTGTACTATTAACATCTTTTATATCAATTGAAAAATCTAAAGAATAAATATGTTCAATACCTTTACTATCCTGTGCCGATATACTTGCAGTAAAAATACCACTTTCTATAATTCCCTCTTCATTTTCAATTGCCTTGCCCGTTGCTTTTGTAAGATATATATTTGCTTTAGGACGTGGAACATCTAGGTTTTTAGCACTCCACTCGTCAAGTATATTGTATTTAAATATAAAGGAAGAAACAGCATTAACAACAGATGGAATTTGAGTTTCTGACAAATTGCCAATATACATTTTCTTTCCATCCAATTCCTCAACTTGGATGACATCTTGTAAACTTCCTACAAATGCATCCAGAATCTTCTCTGCATCCTTAACTTGCTCCTCCTCAAATGGATTTTCAATTATTCTGCTAGTTTCATTATTATATTTTCGTTTCTCAAATACGTCATAAGAACCATCATCAAAATTTTTATATATACTTTGGTTTTCATCACTATACCAATAGTTTTCTCTTAATTCACCTTTTTTAAAATTCTTATCTATTGATTCTTTAGCTTTGTTCTGTATATCAAATTTTCCATTAGATATTGATTCTGCAAATACCTTGCCATCAATTTTAAGGGATATGGTAGCATCAGCACTAAAGTTATCAACTTCACTCGTCAATTTTCCCATTGTTGTCTTAACAGAATTTTTCAAGCTATAATATCCTGAACCAAGCATAATATCTGCAAAACCTGCCGTTGCTAAAATAGTAGCTCCAAGTACAAAAGCACATATTGTAGCAGCCTTTTTACTAAATTTCATCTTTCTTGCCTCCCATCATATAATTTACTAACATAAGCTTAAGCATTTATGTAGTACAATTACATGATACATTATTTATCTTGAATAACTATAAACTAATTATTAACAATTTATTAAATTTTAGTTTTAGCTCAACTATTATCCAATACATTTAATATCCATCTTTTATAGTCAATAAATTCTTTGCTTAATACAAATTTTCCTCCTCTTGGTTTTTGATCTTCTATTTTTAACTCTTGTGTTATTCGTCCAGGCTTTCCAGCCATAATATAGATGCGATTAGACAAAACAATCGATTCATCTATATCATGGGTAATAAATAAAGTGGATAATTTAATCTTTTCCATAACATTCTGGTACCAACTATGCATAGTTCTTTTGGTTATAGCATCCAAAGCACTAAAAGGTTCATCTAATAAAGCAACTTCCTGGGAAAATAAATATGTCCGAAGTAATGCTGCCCTTTGCCTCATTCCTCCAGATAACTGATGAGGATATTTGTCCTGGTTTCCATCTAGCCCAAAAGTTTTAAAATATTTTTCAGCTTTTAAATTTGCTGTTTTTTTGCTTTCTCCTTTTATAATAAGAGGTAACGATACATTGTCCAATACTGTTTTATATGGTAATAATAGATCTTTTTGTAGCATATAACTAATATGCCCAGACTCTCCTGTGATATCTTTATTGTCTAATAAAACTTTCCCTCCATCTGGAACTAATAAACCAGATATGATATTAAATAATGTAGTCTTTCCTACTCCGCTAACTCCTAATAAACATACTATTTCACCTTCATTTACTTCCAATGAAATATCTTTAATTATCTTTTTCTTACCATAAGACTTTGATATATTATTTACACTAAGTTTTGCCATTAAATTATTCTCCTCGATTTCTAATCAGGAAGATAGTAATTAGTAAACCCAAATCCTGATAAAATCTCTTTTTCAATAAGGCCTTCTTCCCATAACCAGGAATAGAAATTATCCCACCTATCCTGATCAATATAACCCCATTGACTTACTTCTGCTTTATACTGATCTGCAAGCCATTTTTGGCTCTCCTGAACCAATTCCTTATCCAACTCTGGATTTGCATTTATCAATATATTAGCCGCTTCCTCAGGATTATCTATAGCATATTCATATCCTTTAGCTATCGCCTTTAGAAACGCTTCAGTTTTTTCTTTATTTTTCTCTATATATTCATTATTTCCAACTAAAATTGGGCTATAATAATCTAACACTGGGTTAATATCTTTAAATGCAAAGAAATCCGTTTCTAGACCCTTCACCTTAGTTGCAATACCATCCCAAGCATAATATACCCATATTGCATCCATGTCTGTATTAAGTGCTGTCACAACATCCGTTACAGTACTTGGAACCATTCTTATGGAGCCATAGTCTCCTCCATCAGCCTCTACTACCGACTTTATTATTGCCTTTTCAATAGGCATATCCCAGGTAGCATAAATTTTATTAGCCATTCCTTTTGGAGTTTCTATTCCATTGCCTTTAAGGGATATAATTCCCGATGTATTATGCTGTATTAAAGCTGCTACTGCAGTTACTGGAAGAGGATTGTTCGAAGCAAATGCTGGAGCTATCATATCCTGAAAAGCAATCCCAAATTGAGCTTTTCCTGATGCTACAAGGCTTTCAGCACCCCCCTCTGGAGGCTGGACAATTTCTACATTAAGACCTAATTCTTTGAAATATCCCTTTTCTTCAGCTACATATAGCCCTGTATGATTAGTATTTGGTGTCCAATCAAGTACAACAGTTATCTTTTCCTCACCCTTATTTTCACAAGCTGTCAAAATAGCCATTATTCCTAATATACAAAATAATATTATCAATTTCTTTTTCACACTGATTCTCCTTACATTTTATATTTTATAATTTATTTTCACCTTTAATCCATGGCATACTTATTTTTTGTAAAAATACAACACCCTCCATCAATATCAAACTAATGATGGATATAAGTAAAATTACAGCAAACATTTTATCAAAAGAATAGGATTTTTTAACCCTTGTCATATATACACCTAGTCCATTAAAACCACCAAGCCATTCTGAAATGACTGCTCCGACTACAGAATAGGAAACAGAAATCCTTAAGCCAGCAAAAAAATGGGATATAGAACTTGGTAATTTTATATGCTTAAATATTTGCCTGTCTGAAGCATTCATTGATCTAAGAAGTTGTATAGCATCAGAATCTGCTGACTTGAAACCGTCTAATAAACCGATGGTAATAGGAAAAAATGTTACAATTACAATCAATGTAATCTTTGGTGCCATACCATAACCCAACCATAATACTAATAAAGGTGCAATTGCTACAGTTGGTATAGTCTGGGTAATAATTAGTATTGGGTAAATAGCCTTATAGATAAAATGAAATCTATCCATAATTACAGCAACCATAAATCCTAATGATACTCCAATAGCAAGTCCGAAAAATGCTTCTAATAATGTAGTCCTTGCATGATTCATTAGAAGGGGAAAATCAAATATAAAAGCTTTTAAAACATCCAAAGGGGATGGTAGCATGAACTTTGGTACAATCTCCATAGCAGATAGAAACTGCCATAAAATAAGTATACCTACTATTGCTACATAAGATGACACTCTATTTGTGATGCTTTGTAACCTTTTGATCAATAGTAAGTACACCGCCTTCTGGTTTAAAACATATCTTAACATAGGACATTACAGATGGGCATCCTGATTTAATTGCAATGTATTGACATTCCTTCACAATATCCAGTAGTTCTTCAAGTTCTCCTTCTATTGTAGTTTCAAAAGGTCCTACATAATAAGATAATCCTGTACTTTTGATATATCCAATCACCTCATCAACAATTTTACACACTAACTCATCTGTCTCGACTTTTGGCAATACTTGAATAGCAACGCTTGCATTCATTATAAATTCCTCCCTTATTTTAGTTATATTAAAATTAAACATTAAAAAATCCTTTCTGGTTATTAGCCAGAAAGGATTAAGTACCATTAGATAAAATAAATGCTACACTATAATCCCTACGCTGGCATTACCCAGATCAGGTAAACGGTTAGAGAATCTCTCTTCTCAGCCCGACATATCGAGCACCCGTGTTTTAATTTTAGAATATATCATATTTAGTAAATTGTCAAGGATAGCTTAAATCCTGTTTTTTAGATATATATTTGAGGATTTCAAATCCGCTTTATCTTCCTTTATAGGCAGGAATAGTATAAACATTATACCATTAAATGGGAATTTATTGTAATTTCTAACAATTTCTAAGATATAAAAATTTTAGTACTATTTGGTTGAAATCTTCAGCCTCTTCATATGCTCCATGTCCAAGACCCCTATACAAAATCAACTTACTATCATTTATTCTTTCAGCCATTTCCCTGCTTGCATTTTCTCCTACAACTTTGTCGCTATCCCCACCTATTACTAAAGTAGAGCATTTAATTTTATCTAATTCATCATAAGCATTATGATTAAGGCATGCATTAGCTTGAACTATGAATCTTTTAAAGTCTTTTGGTTTTCCAACTCTCGTTATAATAGGATAAAATATTCTATATTTTTTAAGTTTATCTTCTGTAAAGGTTTTTTCCATGGTATCTATAATTAAATTTCTGTAATCATTGTTTTCAGCCAAGGTTATCCAATTTCTTATAACTTTCTGTATAGTATCATTCTGTTTGGAAATAGATACCCCTATAACAAGTTTATCTACCATTTCAGGATAATCAATAGCAAGATATTGTGATATCATTCCTCCTTGTGAAACGCCCATTATGTGAGCATTCTTTATACCTAGATTTTCCATGGCAATCTTTTGATCTTCTGCCATATCCCTAATTGAATATCCTTCCTCAATACTATTTTTTCTACTAAAAACATATACTTTATATTCTTTAGCAAATAGTCTATACATTCTCGAAAGCAATACTTTTGTTCCTCTAACAGTTTTTAATCCATCTCCTAATCCTGGTATAATAATAAAAGCTTTTTGACCCCTGCCAAAAGTAACATAGTCCATATCTGCCCCACCAACCCTTGTCTTCTCTTCCTTTGCCCCATAAAACATTATAATACCCCCTCATTCATATAACCCTCTTTTTAGCATATAAATATATTTCTTAAGTTCTTCCAAATAACAGTCTTTAATATCATTGATGTCAGAATATTGGTCTGCTTCTTTAGTAAATTATATTATCAATACTCTCTATCAAAGTTACCTACTTTCTCTTGTCACTACTCTAATTAGCCAATGTCATAAAAATCTCTTGCCTAAGTGTTTAGATTGCCACACCAAATCCAGCAACAATTATTGATATTACATTGCTTTTTTATATTTTCGTTCCTCTACTTTCCTGTATTGTCTTCTAACTTCTTTAAAGTAAAGAATGACAAGATTATGGTGATAATATATATTAATGCAAAAGTAAAGCCAGTAATTATGTCTGTAGGATACGGAGAAACAACTCTTCTAAAAATTAATGTAATAATCAAAGAGATTGGCATAAATAACCCAATTATTATATTGAACCAATTAATAATAAAAGGCGCTTTTGATTGAGATATTAGTTTGGCTATAAAATAGGCTGCAACACCAACTACTTGAATTATCATTGATCCCCAGATAACTTCTGCAGATTGTTCTGTATACCAACTGCCAAATGCTACAAAAATTCCAATTGCTAAAAATGCAGTTGAAGCTATATACAATATTTGGCTGGTATTA
>NZ_DATHXO010000150.1:0-2711 GCF_035459645.1 Schnuerera sp. | reverse complement strand
TTCACTTATATTTAGTATTATATCATGTATTGATGGAAATTTGTTTCAGAACATTATTATGATTTTCTATATTATTTTTTAGGCAGACACATAGGTCTGCCCCTACGTACAGCCATGGTATATGATAGAATCACTGCTATGCATTGTGTAAATGATGGGTGGTAGCATTGGAGGGCAGACACACAGGTCTGCCCCTACGTACAGCCGTGGTATATTCTACATTGTAGGGGTTGACCTATGTGTCAACCCGTTTATCTGTCAACCCGTTTATCTGTCAACCCGTTTATCTGTCAACCCGTTTATATGCTTAGGTATAAATAAAAAAAGCAGCAGAGCTGCTTTTTTATCTCACATAATTTGCTGGATTTTGATTATTACCATTTTTTAGCACTTCAAAATGAAGGTGTGATCCTGTGGATCTACCAGTGTTTCCTACTGATGCTATAACTTGACCTTTATAAACCCTTTCGCCTCTTTTTACGTTTATCGTATTACAATGAGCATATCTAGTTACATATCCATTTCCATGGTCTATTTCTACTAGATTGCCATAGGCTCCTTTTCTTCCAGTAAAGACTACTTTACCTCCATCGGCAGCTTTAATTGGTGTACCAGTTCTTGCTGCTATATCTAATCCTCTATGCATTCTTCCATTTCTCATACCATATCTTGAAGATATAGAACCTCTTGTAGGCATTAAAAACGCTCCTGTGGCTGCTGTTTTAGGTAGCTCTTTGGTACCTTTAACAACCAACTCATCTACAGGTTCTTTAATTATCTCTTCTTTTAATATTTCTTTCTCTACTATATCTCCATTATGTCTAGTTATTTTTGCTACGTATTCGCTTTCTCCCTCAACACCTTTAACTTTTACCTTTTTTTGAGTTTTGTACATATTGTCATCATGTTCAACTTTTACTTCATAATCAGTACTTTCTTTATATTGAACTTCTTCAATGGTTTCTACAGTCAATAAAGATTTAGGTACTAGTAGTTTAACTTCATCGCCTATTTGAAGTTTTTCTGGATCTATATCTGAATTAGCTGCTATTAAATCATCTACTGACATATCATAAATTTTAGCTATAGTCCATAAACTTTCCCCTACTTCTACTACATGAGTTTTTATCTCCTCTGTTCCTGTTTGTATATATTGTAATAGTTCTTCTTTGTCGTTTAATTTATTTAAAGGAATATCTTTTTTTTCAATTTTCACATCTTCTGAAAAGTTTGATTTTTCAAGAGTACTATTTTCATCTATTCCATCTAAATATGGTTTTTTTAAGGTTTCTAATATATCTTCCATATCTTTCTTAGTTTTTGTATACCCTATCTCCTTATTGTCTACAAGCAATGCATATCCACTTACTAAAAATGTCATTTTTGATTTTATATTTGATTTAATTTCTGCTGGTGAAGCTATTAAATCATCTTTTGCATGTGTATCTTCAAAATGAATATCTTTATTTAAAACAACATCTATATCATATGTATTGGATAGCTGTGTTTTTATATCTGATAATATATTTAAAGCCTCATCTTGTTCTCTTACTATTCCTATTTCATCATCTCCGAAATAAACTACAAAAGCTCTAGTCTTTATTTCATTAATCTTATATGTAGTTAATAACAAACCTGCTATTACAATTAGCATGATCCCTACAAGAATTCTTTTAAAACTATACTTTTCTATTATTTTATCTTTTATTATTTTAAATTTTTCAATAAATTTATTCTCCTTTAGGGGAATAATTTGGGTTTTAAAACCCGTACCATTTGGTTTATCCATAGGTTAAGTACCTCCTGTTTTTAGATTAGCTCCAATTATCCACGCTAATTGTCAAAACCATTGTAACCATTTTGTAAACTTTTTATATTAATATGAACTTATTATAACACAGGGAAAAATTTTTTCAATACTACAAGCCTGTCTATTATATTTTATTCAATAATTCGCTAAATATACCTTTTCTTTTAATCTTCTCAATTCCAACGGATAGGTTCCTTGACTGAATAAGGGTAAAAATGGATTTATACTTTGTTAAGATTTCTTAACAAATCAATCATTCTTTTATTTACCTACAATATAGCCATTTTTAGTATTTATGTTCTTATTTATGGAAATACTTCTATTATGCTTTTAATATTCATATGTATTTGAAAGAAGGGTTTAAAACAATTTATATACAGGAGGTCAATATGCTAAACTGTACTAACAATAATTATGTTAATTCTGATTCTTCTTTTGCTGTTTTTGATATTTCCAATTTAATTTCCAAATATTTATCAAACAGTATAGATAATGATCAGGATTTAGTTATATTATGTATTGGTACGGATAGATCTACTGGTGATTCATTAGGTCCTCTGGTTGGATATAAGTTATCCCCTTTTATTCCTCATTATAATAAAGTTCATTTATTTGGTACCTTAAATAAACCAGTTCATGCTAAAAATTTAGCTAGTACAATAAAATATATTAACCTATATCATCCTAAATCCTTTATATTGGCTATAGATGCATCTCTTGGGAGTATTGATAAAATAGGCTATATAAATATTAAAGAGGGGCCTTTAAAACCTGGACTAGGGGTAAATAAAAATCTACCTTCAACAGGAAATATTAGCATTACAGGTGTTGTTAATGTTGGAGGGATGATGGAATATATGATATTACAGAATACAAGGCTAAGTTTAGTCATGAATATGGC
>NZ_DATHXO010000149.1:0-7477 GCF_035459645.1 Schnuerera sp. | reverse complement strand
TATTGGTGGTGGAGTGATACCAGAAGACGATATACCTAAATTAAAAGAAGCAGGTATAGAAGCTATATTTACTCCAGGAACACCCACTAAGGAAGTTATAGAATATATTAGCAATAATTTAAAAAGATAAATTTAGGTGGTGCTTTGATTGAATATAGAAGAAAGACTTCTAAACGGGGATAAAAGAGCATGTGCTAGACTAATCACTATGTTAGAGAACAATGATGAAGAAGCCATAGAAATAATTAAGAAATTATATAAACACACAGGAGGTGCCTATGTAATTGGAATTACAGGACCTCCTGGCAGTGGTAAATCTACCCTTACAGATAAATTAACAAAAGAGCTTAGGAAAAAAGGGAAAAAAGTTGGAATAATAGCCATAGACCCAACAAGTCCCTTTTCAGGAGGAGCAATTTTAGGAGATAGGATTCGAATGAATGATTTAGCATTAGATGACGGTGTGTTTATGAGAAGTATGGGAACTAGAGGTTCTCTTGGAGGAATGTCTAAAGCAACTTGGGGAGCAGCAAAGGTATTAGATATCTATGGTGTAGACTATATATTTATAGAAACAGTAGGAGTAGGTCAATCGGAAGTAGACATAGTTAAAACAGCAGATACTGTACTAATGGTTATGGTGCCAAACTTAGGAGACGATATACAAGCCATAAAAGCAGGTATAATGGAAATAGCAGATGTATTCGCTATTAACAAAGCAGATTTATCTGGAGCAGATAAAACCCAAATAGAAATAGAGATGAATTTAGACTTAAATGAAAGCAAAGACTATAGGCCACCTGTAGTAAAAGTATCAGCTAGCAAAAACGAAAATATAGACAAATTAATAGAAAAGTTGATGGCACATAGAAACTATCTAGAAGAAACAGAAGAACTAATAGAAAGAAGAAAAAGAAACACTAAATTAGAAATAGTTAAATTGGTAGAAGAAGAATTAATGGGATTAATAATGGACAAAGCATTAGAGGAAAATCTACTAGATAATTTAACACAAGAGATTATATTAAAAGGATTAGATCCTTACACAGCAAAGGATAAAATATTAGAAATCATTAAATAATAGGAGGGATTATATGGTAAAGAAGGTTGACCATATAGGAATAGCTGTAAAAGATTTAGATGAATCTTTAAAGTTTTATGAAGAAGTACTAGGTATAAAATGTATAAGTACAGAAGAAGTAGAAGAACAAAAGGTAAAAGTAGCTTTTTTACCTATAGGGGACACAGAAGTAGAACTATTAGAATCCACAGAAGAAAATGGACCTATAGCAAAATTCATTGAAAAAAGAGGAGAAGGTATTCAACATATTGCCTATAGAGTAGACGATATAGAAAAGGCAATAGAAGAATTAAAAGAAAAAGGAATTAAGCTTATAGATGAAAAACCAAGATATGGTGCAGGAGGGGCAAAAATTGCCTTTTTACATCCAAAATCAACCTTTGGAGTATTGATAGAACTTTGTGAAAGACAATAAAGACCAAAAGGAGGGCAAAAATGAAGGAAAAAATTGAAAAGCTCCTTGAAGCCAAGAGAAAAATAGAACTTGGTGGAGGGGAGAAAAGAATAGCAAAACAACATGAAAGAGGGAAATTAACAGCCCGTGAAAGAATCAATCTACTATTAGACGAAGAAAGTTTTATAGAAATAGACGCTTTCGTAAAACACAGATCTATAAACTTTGGAATGGAAAATATAGAAGCAGAAGCCGATGGAGTGGTAACAGGATATGGCACAGTAGATGGAAGACTAGTATTTGTTTATGCCCAAGACTTTACAGTACGAGGTGGTTCTTTAGGGGAGATGCATGCAAATAAAATATGCAAAGTACAAGAGATGGCTCTAAAGATGGGAGCCCCTATTGTAGGATTTAACGATTCAGGAGGAGCTAGAATTCAAGAAGGAGTAGATGCTCTTTCGGGATACGGAAAGATATTTTATAGAAACACATTAGCCTCTGGAGTAATTCCTCAAATATCAGCAATAATGGGACCAAGTGCAGGAGGAGCTGTATATTCTCCAGCCTTAACAGACTTTATATTCATGGTAGATAAAACCAGTATGATGTTTATAACAGGACCACAAGTAATAAAAACAGTAACAGGAGAAGATGTAACCCAGGAAGAACTAGGTGGAGCTAATACTCACAATAAAATATCTGGAGTAGCCCATTTTATGGATGAAAATGAAGAAGAAAGCATAAAAAGGATAAGAACATTACTAAGCTATCTACCATCTAATAACTTAGAAGCGCCACCAATATATGAATGTAATGATGATATAAATAGAGTAGAAGAAAGCTTAAATGAAATAGTACCAGTAAATCCGAACAAACCCTATGACATGAAAGAAATAATAAAACTATTAGCAGATAACCAAGAATTCTTTGAAGTACAACCCTACTATGCCCAAAACATAATAACAGGATACATAAGACTAAACGGTAAAACAGTAGGAGTAATAGGAAATCAACCAAGAGTTTTAGCAGGATGCTTAGACATAAACGCCTCCGATAAAGCAGGAAGATTCATAAGAACTTGCGATGCCTTTAATATACCTTTACTCAACCTAGTAGACGTACCAGGATTTTTACCAGGCACAGATCAAGAATATGGTGGGATAATAAGACATGGGGCAAAAATGCTTTATGCTTACAGTGAAGCCACAGTACCAAAAGTTACTTTAATAGTAAGAAAAGCCTACGGAGGAGCATATCTTGCCATGTGTAGTAAAGATTTAGGAGCAGACCAAGTATTAGCATGGCCAAATGCAGAAATAGCAGTAATGGGACCAGAAGGAGCAGCAAATATAATATTTAAAAACGACATAAAAAATTCAGAAGACCCAATGGAAACAAGACAACAAAAAATTGAAGAATATAGAGACACTGTAGCAAATCCTTATATAGCAGCAAAGAGAGGATTCATAGATGATGTAATAGTGCCAAGCATAACAAGACCAAGATTAATATCAGCATTCGACATGCTTGAAAGCAAAAGAGAAACTAACCCTAAAAAGAAACATGGGAATCTACCAGTATAGAAGAGGTGATAAAACTTGGGAGACATAGTATCTATAGGAGATAGCTTGATAATAACCATATTTAGTATGGTAGTTGTATTTATAGTACTTGTAGCTATATCCTATTTAATAGAAATATTAAGAGTAACCATAAATGGTAAAAAAGATAAAAAAGAAGAAAAAGAAATTAGCAAATCAAATGCCTCTATAGGAGAAAAAACAACAGAAAAGAAAGAAACATTCACTAAAGAAACAGTAGAAGATGAAGAATTGGTAGCAGTAATAGCAGCAGCAATAGCAGCAAGTTTAGGCACAACAATTCCTCAAATCAATATAAAGACCATAAAAAGAATTTCTCCAACTACCCCAGCTTGGTCAGAAGCAGGTAGAAGAGAACAAATACTTGAGAAATTATAATAAATATACAATAGGAGGTATAAAAAATGAGAAAATTTATAATAAATGTGAACGGTAATCAATACGAAGTAGAAGTAGAAGAGGTAACAGATGGGACAACAACCACACAAAATTTAGCATCTCAACCAGCTTCAACACCAAAACCAACAGCTAAAAAGGCAGCCGCACCACAACCAGCACCAAAAGTAGAAGAGAAAAAAGAAGTAGTAATAAAAGAAGGTTCAGAAACAGTAGAAGCACCAATGCCAGGAACCATACTTAGTATAAATGTAAACGAAGGAGATACAGTAGAAGAAGGACAAGTACTAGCAATCCTTGAGGCCATGAAGATGGAAAACGAAGTAGTTGCACCAAGAGATGGGAAAGTATCAAGTATAGTAGTCACAAAAGGAGCTTCTGTAAACACTGGAGACAAGTTAATAATATTAGAATAACATAAATGAAAGGAAGGTAAATTAAATGCTAATAGATATATTAAAGGATTTTTTACAGAGCACCGGATTTGCCGAAATCACTGGCGGACAAATTATAATGCTTCTAGTATCCTTTGTTCTTCTTTACCTTGCCATAAAAAAAGAATTCGAGCCACTTCTATTAGTACCAATAGCTTTTGGGATGTTACTTGCAAACCTTCCATTAGCAGGTTTGATGAAGGAACCGATAGTTGAAATTGTAACAGATCCAACTACAGGTAAAATGGTATCGGAAACAAAAGAACTAGGAGGATTACTATACTACCTATACCAAGGAGTAAAATTAGGCATATATCCACCATTAATATTTATGGGAGTAGGAGCTATGACCGACTTTGGACCCTTAATTGCAAATCCAAAAAGTGTTTTATTAGGAGCTGCTGCTCAATTTGGTATATTCTTTACATTTGTAGGAGCAATAATATTAGGTTTTACAGGACCAGAATCAGCAAGTATAGCAATAATAGGAGGAGCAGATGGTCCAACAGCCCTTTATTTAACGAGCCAGCTAGCAGATCATTTATTAGGGCCTATAGCAGTAGCAGCTTACTCTTATATGGCATTAGTACCAATAATACAACCGCCAATAATGAAAGCTTTGACAACTGAAGAAGAAAGAAAAATAAAAATGGAACAACTACGTCCAGTATCCAAAAAAGAAAAGATAATATTTCCAATAATAGTTACAGTATTCGTAGTATTATTATTACCATCAGCAGGACCATTAGTAGGGATGCTAATGCTAGGAAATTTGATTCGAGAATCAGGAGTAGTAGAAAGACTATCCAAGACAATTCAAAACGAATTAATAAATATAGTAACCATATTTTTAGGATTAACTGTAGGAGCTACAGCCAATGCAGAAACCTTCTTATCACCTGATACACTAAAGATAATAGCATTAGGTTTAATAGCTTTTTCCGTAGGAACTGCAACAGGAGTGTTGTTTGGAAAAATAATGTGTAAAGCAACAGGTGGCAAAGTAAATCCATTAATAGGAGCAGCAGGAGTATCAGCAGTACCAATGGCATCAAGAGTCGTACAAAAAGTTGGACAAGAAGCTAACCCAAGAAACTTTTTATTAATGCATGCTATGGGACCAAATGTAGCAGGGGTTATAGGTTCAGCAATAGCAGCAGGATTGTTATTGATGTTCTTTGGAGGGTAGGCATAAGAAACGTGACAGGACCCTGTCACGTTTCATTTTGAATTATAAATAATATTTTTAGTAAATATAAAAAAAGCTTGAAAATCTATATAAGAAAAATTATAATAAACTTGTATCTTGTCAGCATCTTTTATAACGAATATGAAAGTTTTGTCTTATAAGAGCTGAACATAATTTAATAATAATCAAGATAAAAATAACGACTGGTATCCGAAAGGAACTGGAGCGGAGGGATGATTATGGAAAAAGTAAAGAAAAATTTATCTATTAAAAGAATGGCTATCGTAGGAATATTAGGTGCTATTTCTATAGTATTAGGTATGACACCTTTGGGTTTTATTCCAGTAGGACCGACTAGAGCAACTATAATGCATATACCGGTAATTATTGGTGCAATAATGGAAGGACCTTTAGTTGGAGGATTAATAGGGTTAATATTTGGTTTGTTTAGTATATTTCAAGCTGCAACTAATCCTACCCCTGTATCTTTTGTATTCTTAAACCCTATAGTATCTGTATTGCCTAGGGTATTAATAGGTGTAATAACCCATTATGTATATAAATTTATAAAAGATTTAGGAGATAAAAGATCACTTTGGATTTTAAATATAATATGGATAGGTGCAATTGGCTATCTAGTATATGGAGCTTATATAAATATTATAGATTATAAAAGCATATGGCCTATATTAATTAATGCTGTATTGATTATATTGACAATATTAATAGGAATTTATGTTAATAAAAAACTAAAAAACAAAGCTATTGATATTATAGTAGCTACAATTATGGGGACATTAACTAATACAGTAGGTGTATTGTTTGCTATCTATATTCTTTTTGGAGAGCAATTTGTAGAAGGTCTAGGACAAAGTGTAGATATGGCGAGAAAAGTTATAATTGGAATTGGAGTTGCAAACGGTATACCAGAAATAATAATTGCAATTATAGTAGTTACTAATGTAGTGACTGGATTAAAAAGCAGAAGCAAATAGATTGGATGGTGAAGTGGATGTTATTAGTTGTTGATGTAGGTAATACTAATATAGTATTTGGAGTATATAAAGAAAATAAGTTATTATACGATTGGAGAATAGCCACTTATAAAGATAAGACTTCAGATGAATATGGCTTGTTATTCGAACAGATTTTTAAATATCATGGCCTTTGTCCAAAGGATGTAGAAGATGTAATTATTTCATCTGTAGTTCCAACTTTAATGCATACTTTATCGGCAATGAGTATAAAATATTTTAGCAACGAACCAATAATAGTTGGTCCTGGTGTTAAAACAGGTATGAATATAAAATATGACAATCCAAGAGAAGTGGGAGCAGATAGAATTGTAAATGCAGTAGCCGGATATGAAAAATATGGTGGTCCTTTAATAATAGTGGATTTTGGTACAGCTATTACTTTCTGTGCCATTTCAAAAGATGGAGATTATTTAGGAGGCGCAATAACACCAGGAATTAAAATCTCTAGCGAAGCATTATTTTTAAGAACCGCAAAATTACCAAAAGTAGAAATAGCCAAACCTAGATCTGTAATAGCAAAAAATACGGTTAACAGCATCCAATCTGGTTTAGTATATGGTTATATTGGTCTAGTAGATTCTATTATAGAAAGAATGGTAGAAGAATTAAAGGAAGAGGGAAAAGTAAAAACAGTAGTTGGTACAGGAGGATTTTCTTCTTTAATTGCCAGCGAAAGCAAATATATTAATAAAATTGACAAGTTATTAACCCTTGAAGGGCTCCGTATAATATATGGAAGAAACAAGTAGCCAAGAGGCTACTTTTTCTAATAATCAACAAAGGTGATAGAATGAAGATTGGTAATATAAATTTAGAAAATAATATAGTATTAGCACCAATGGCAGGAATTACAGATAAAGCTTATAGAATTATTTGTAAAGAAATGGGGGCTGGACTGGTAGTTTCTGAGATGATAAGCAGTAAGGGAATTTATTATCAAGATGAAAAAACAAAAAGATTAACGGATATAGATTCAAAAGAAAGCCCTGTTGCTTTACAAATGTTTGGTTCTGATCCTTATATAATGGCAAAAGTAGTAGAAGAATATATCAATCCTAGGGAAGATATAGATATACTAGACATAAACATGGGTTGCCCAGCCCCTAAAATTGTCAAAAATGGAGATGGAGCTGCATTGCTTAAAAATCCATCATTAATTAAAACTATATTGAAAGAAATAGTAAAAGTGTCAAATAAACCTGTAACATTGAAGATCAGAATGGGCTGGGACTATAATAGCATAAATGGTATTGAAGTGGGTAGGATAGCTGAAAAGGAGGGTGTATCTGCTTTAACGATTCATGGTAGAACCAGAGATATGTTTTATTCAGGAAAAGCGGAT
>NZ_DATHXO010000148.1:0-3630 GCF_035459645.1 Schnuerera sp. | reverse complement strand
CAAAATAATATCTATAAATGGTCAAGATATTGGAATTATAGATTATATAATGAATTATCCAGATGAAGATGCAGTATACATAGGATTATTTATGATTAATGGAGATTTTCATAGACAAGGATATGGGAAGGCATTTATTGAGGAGTTCACAGCAAATATGAGGCAAAAAGGGTATCGCAGATTAAGATTGGGTGTGCTAAAACAAAACAAAAATGGATTTGAGTTTTGGACAAGAATGGGATTTAAAGTAGTAAAAGAAATGTTTAGCAAAATTCATCCTGAAAGGAACTGGGAAATTATGGTTATGGAAAAAGCAATTTAAACTAGAAGGAATAGTAAGTAAGTTATATTATATTTTATGAGGTGATTTTATTGGGATATGAGATTAGTTGAGTGTGGCTCTATATATTCAATGTATTTTCTTAAGGAATACTGGGGAAAAGGGTTAGGTACTAAGTTAATGGATGAAATTATAAATATATTAAAGAATGAAGGATGTAAGCGGGTTTCATTATGGGTTTATGAAACAAATATAGTGTATTAGAGAGGTACAGCAATGACTCGAAGTGAACAAGCTATTTTTACTAATATGTGTATGATATACAATGAAGATTATATTTTAGTACAGGATAGACAAAATTTAGATTGGCCAGGAATTACATTTCCCGGAGGACATGTTGAATATGGAGAATCTTTCGTTGAATCTGTTAAGCGAGAAGTTTTTGAAGAAACGGGCCTTATTATTGAAAATCCAATTTTATGCGGGGTAAAGCAATTTCAAACAAAGCAAAATCAGCGATATGTAGTTTTATTTTTTAAGACTAATTAATTTGAAGGAAATTTAAAATCCTCAAAAGAAGGTGATGTGTTTTGGATAGAAAAAGAGAATTTATGTGAGTATAAGCTAGCTCCTGATTTTTTAGATATGTTTAACATTTTTGAGTCTGATAATCTAAGCGAATTCTATTATCATAAGGAACATGGTAAATGGCAGAAGAAATTATTATAAATAAAAACTTTTAGTCATCTAATATATTATTTACATTAACCTGAAAGGGAGGATTATTAGTGAGAAAGATTAGTTTAGTATCTTTCAGTGCTCGAAATACAGGAAATTGCTCCTTAATGGCAGATTATATTATTAGTAAATCTTTAAATTATGAAGTGAAGTATATTTCTATAAATGATTTAGATATCCATGAATGCAAGAATTGTAATTATGAGTGTATGAGTGAAAGGTGCATATACCACAATGACGATGCTTATTTGTACTTTCAATCAACAAAAGAAGTTAATAGAATTATTTGGCTCGTTCCAATGTATTGTGGAAATCCATCTTCACTTTATTTTAAATTGAATGAACGAAGCCAAGATTTTTGGATGAAAAATGAATCTTATTACAATGAATTTCTAAACAAATTATTTATTATTGGGATTGGTAATATAGATAAAGGTAATCCATTTAGGCAAATTTTTGAATCAATGTATAATTGTTCTACAGTTTCTAGCTATAGTCATATACTTATTTTAGAAACACATAAGTATGGTCTAAATTCAATAAAAGATTCTCTTATTGCCAACCAAACAGTAAAGGAACAAGTTAATAAATTTCTAAGTTTATAAAATATAAAACTAGCAGGTTTATTATGATATAAATCTGCTGGTTTTATTTACCTGCTTAATTAATTTGTTGTTTTATTAGATACATCAACCAACAAGTAAGTTTTGCTAGTAGAACCGATACGGTGAACCGTATCATAAATAGGAGAAGCTATATGTTATAGGATAATGTTCAGGGGGCTATCATAAACTGGAATTAAGTGGTATAATACGTGTAAGTAATGTTATGTGCATTAACGAGTTGACATATAATCAAGTTGACATCTAAACGGGTTGACACATAGGTCAACCCCTACGATGTGGAATATATCACAGTTGTGGGTAGGGATGGACCTGTGTGTCCATCCGGTTTCATACGACACATGATTTACAATAGGCATCGCAATGGTTCTAGCATATATAATGGTTGTGCGTAGGGGCAGACCCATGTGTCTGCCCTCCAATAATACGACTCATCATTTATATCATATGTAGTAAATATTATGCTATAATATATTATCTATGTTGAAATATTGTATAAGGGGGAAATCCTAGTGCCAGAAATATCACTTTTTTATGGAATAAAGGTAACAATGCATTAAAATGATCATATGCTGCCCCATTTTCATGCAAAGTATGGCAATGCTGAAGTATTAATAGATATACAAAGTGGAGTAGTTTTAAAAGGGTTTTTTCCTGCGAAGCAGTTAAAATTAGTTCTTGCTTTGTAAATGAAAATTATATTTGTTTAATAGTTGAAAATAAAATGATATATCTATTATAAAATTAACTAGCAATGGAGGTAGAAAATATGGAATATATATTTTTAATTTTAATAGCTATTCTATTTACTATTTTTAATACAAATATTAATGCATTACAACGTGGCCAAAAACGTATAGAATCAAAATTAGATAGAATTATTGAGCGTCTTGGATTACCTGAACCATCTAAAGAGAAAATAAATGATGAGTTGAAAGATGAGCTAATAAAACTTATTGAGGCAAATAAGAAAGTTAAAGCAATAAAAAAGTTAAGGGATGTTACTGGAATGGAATTAGTTGAAGCAAAGAATTATGTAGATAGTTTATGATAAACATTAAGAATTGTTGTGGGAAATAAGTTTTGGATAAGTTGAAAAGGTTTAAATATTTAAGATAATATAAAGTTATTCAGTATATAATGAATGCTCAGGAGTGAAGAATTAGATATATCAGTTTTATAAAACCAGTAGTTTTATTATGAAAACCTACTGGCTTTTTTATATATATTTTGCTAATTAAAGTTACTTTTTATTGTATATATATAATCAAATAAGTTTTGCGGTTCAAGCTTTACTTACTAAATGTTAATGTTTAAGGGGTTACTATGAACCCCTGTAAATGATATTATGTATATGAGCAATTTAATGTGCAACACATATTGTTCATATAATAGGAGGTCTATAAATGGAAAATATAAATATATGCCCATACTGTGGAGCAAAAATGAAATTAGGTTTTATACATGGAGATAGATACCCTCTTAAATGGATTCCTGAAGGAAAAGATAAGGGAATATTTTTACAATGGTTTGCGGAAGGTATCAAATTAGGGTATAGTATAGAAGCTTTTTATTGTGAAGAATGTAAAAAGATTATTATCGATGGAGAAAATAACACGAATTAAAGCTATAAAATTAATGTATATAATTTATAAATTATATGAAATAAGTATTAATATTGAAGGCATATTGTAATTAGAAATATATCTTTATTGTATTTATTCTTGGAAATACCATAATATAAAAAGGTATTACCTATTTATTATTATTTAGGTTGAATATATCCTAAAATGGAGCTGCAGTAATTTTGATGGGGAAGATATTTATAAAACTATTCAAGCTAAAGCATCCCGCCAATCCGGGGCGAACTCGCCGCCCCGGGATACGATGATAGGTTGCATTACGCCAACTCACGGAAGTACAGCGTCGGGATATACTCGCTCGGTGCAAGCCGGACGTTGCTGGACCATGCCTGTTTGTCGCTGCCGG
>NZ_DATHXO010000147.1:0-2660 GCF_035459645.1 Schnuerera sp. | reverse complement strand
GAAAGACTTAAATTAACAAATTTACCTTCATGAAATGCTGGTATAGTAAAATCTGGTGCTGGTTTTCCAACCTTAATCATATTATCTTCCTCCTTGATAATTTCTTTTTTCTCAATATTTTCCTCTTTCATTACATCTTTTTCAATTACTGGTCTTTGACATCCTGCTTTGAATTCTTTCGGCACAAAAACACCTCCTAGTATAAGTAAATTCTATCAATTATGTATTTCTGATAAGAATTATCTATAGTAATATTACCCTATAGTTGTGGGCATAAACTATTTTTAGTTAAATTTTTATCGAAAGAGTGTATAAAACACTATTTAATTCATATTAGTAAAGTGTGATATAAATTATCGAATATAAGATATGATAATTCAGAAATATTATAGTTTTTTATTTAAAAAATAACTATGAGCCATTTTCGACTCATAGTTATTTTATCTATAAAATATAAGGGAAGTTAAAATGCATAGTTAAGTCCCAAGTATTTTTTACTAATGGCTTCTACATCTTTAGCCACTATTTCTACGTCTTCCTTATCAATTAAAACCCTTTTGAAAAGCTCTGCTATTTGTTCCATATCTTCCTCTTTCATTCCTCTTCTGGTTACTTCAGAAGTCCCTATCCTAATCTGTGGACTAGCTCCTGAAAAGTCATCTGAACATAGTATATTTGCTTTTTCTAAGTATTTTGCAGGGCCTTCACTTACAAATTCTCCTACATCTACTAAAATTAAATGAGATTCTGTAAATCCTTTCTTTTCTCCTAAAACATTAAATCCTTTTTTAGCCATAGCTTTTGCTAATGCTTTGGAATTTTTTATAGTTTGTTCCCCATATTCATATCCAAATTCCTTCATTTCTAATATTGATACTGCCAATGCAGGAAGTCTGTTTAAATGATGGCTTGTAACTAATGAAGGAGATAATGCATTTCCTATTTTCTCAATAAGTTCCTTGTTATTAGAAACTACAAATCCGCCTTGAGGTCCTGGAAAAGATTTATGTGTACTTCCAAACATTATATCTGCGCCTTCTTTAATTGGATTTGGAAATACTTTTCCTGCAATTAATCCCGTTACATGGGAAGCATCATAAGCTAGTATTATTCCTTGCTCATCTGCTATTTGCCTAAGTTCTGATACTGGCTCTGGGAAAAGAGTACCTGAACCACCAAATATTATAAGTTTAGGTTTTAATTCTAAGGCCATTTTTTTCAATGCTTCAACGTCTACTGCTCTGTTTTCATCAAACTTCATATATTCTACCTTTATAGTTTCTCCAAAATGGGAGATTAATCTCATAGGCCCTACTAAACCGTGTCCCCAATCTTCAAGGCTTACTTCTATTACTAAATCATGAGGTTCAAGTATACCCAAAACTGTAGCCATACCTGCCATATGTCCACCTATTGGTCTAAGATCTACATATTTTACTTCAAATATTTCTTTCATCAATTCATGGGTTTCCATTTCAATTTCATGTATATATTTATTTCCTGTATACTCCCTTTCTTCCGGATTCATAGTTGTATAACATCCGTATCTATTTCCTAAATCACTATTCAAATAGCTTCTTACGGTTTGGCTTGAATAATTTTCTGAAGCAATTAAGTTTAAACAACTATTTCTATATTCTTGATGCTTTTTCAATAAACTATTTATATCTTCAACTGTTTTTATCATGTATAACCCTCCTAGTCATCTATAGCAGTCATAGGAGGAAGGGTTTAACCCCCTCCTAATGGCCTAACTATATTAATTATGTCTTTTTCCTTTATAATATAATTTGGATATTCTCGTTGTAATAACTGTTTATTATTTACCCATACTCCTACCCAATGACTATATCCTTCAATAGTCAACAACTCTTCTACGGTTATATTTTCATCAACTTTTTTCGTCTTACCATTGACTACTATATCCATAAAACTTCCCTCTCTGAATCCTATTACAATAGCCAGCTTAAAGATAGCTTTTTAAGTATAGATTCTGTAGGATTACCAGTTTCTTTGTCCCATCCTGCAAATTCATAATATAATTCTTTAGCTTCATTAAACTTTTTCTCGTCTAGTTGAATACCTTCAGATGGACCATCCGGCATTTTTTCAAATATTCTCTTAGGTAGTTTATCATCCTTTTTAGTAAATCCTGCTTTTGAATTAAAGTACCTCATCATATTTACACGACGTTCACCTATTCGCATTAACTCAAATAGAGAAGTATTCCACCCCAGCCCAAGCCTACACAATTCAATTAGCTCATCTGGACCACATAGTTCCCAAGAAGGCCCCCATACAAATTGACATAAATTTAAAGTGTCTAGTATTGAAAAATAACATTGAGTATCAAAAGCAAACCTAACTTTATCTTCATCTATAGTAAATGGATCTTCGTATGTTTTATATATACCTAACTGCCCTAACCTTTCCATAGGTTGACTGTCCTTTGGTAAATTTAAGAATACATCATGTTCACTTGATTGATGATCTGCACCAAAAGGATTGACTGCATATATTAATCCTACCATAGGTTTAAACTGAGGCATATGAGCTGGAAGTTCTTGCCCTTTTACTTCTACAGTAAATTCTTCTGAACCTTTGCCTATAGTTTGTGCAGCTCTTTTGCTACCTTCTGCTAATAAGTTGCCTATTCCTTC
>NZ_DATHXO010000146.1:0-12103 GCF_035459645.1 Schnuerera sp. | reverse complement strand
TATCAGATTTGCTTGTTGCAGTAAATAGAGCTTATAATAAAACCTATTACATACCCTGTATAGCCTGGGGGAGGAACGCAAGGTTTTGCGAAAAACTATTGGTAGGAGACCATATCAAAATATGGGGGAGAATTCAAAGTCGAGAATATCAGAAAAAGTATAATAACGATGAAGTAGAAACTAAAATAGCTTATGAAGTATCTATATCTAAACTAGAATTTATTGAAAATGACAACAATAGGTTAGACCTTTGTGAAGAAGAAGTATAAGAATAAAATGTCTTTTCATAGTCCCTGTGAAAAGACATTTTTTCAATTTATTCATTCATATATTTAACATTTTATGTTATAATCAACACAATATAATTATATTTTAACTAAGTTTTAAATTAGAGATAAGGAGAAGATTAATGAATATTAAAGCTATAATTATCATAACAGTAACAATTATACTGGTAAGTCTTCAATATACTCTAAACAAAATTTTAATGGAATTAAAGGAAATCAAGCAAATATTAAGGAGCAAACCAAAATAAAACAAGAGGGAAAGGAGAAAGAAAATTGGAATTCGATAAAAAACCAAAAATATTATTCGATTCAGATAAAATTTCAGAAAGGGTAAATGAGTTAGGAGAAGAAATATCTAAAGATTATGATGGAAAGGATATTGTTGTGATATCCTTACTTAGGGGGAGTTTTGTTTTTGCAGCGGATTTAGTGCGGGCTATAAAAGTTCCTGTTAACATTGATTTTATGACTACTTCAAGCTATGAACATGATGAGGTGTCTTCAGGATTAGTAGATATAATTACAGATATTAGGACTAAAATAGAAAACAAAGATGTATTAATAGTAGATGATATTATAGACTCTGGATATACTATGAGTAAGGTAGTAGAATTTATTTATAAGAAGAAACCAAAATCTATAAAGGTATGTGTTATGTTAGACAAGCCAAGCAGAAGAAAGGTAGATATTTCTCCTGACTATGTAGGATTTTCTATCCCAGATGTGTTTATAGTTGGGTATGGCCTTAATTATGGGGACTATTATCGAAACATACCTTATATTTTTACTTTTGATGACTAAAACCTGCAGGTTAACCTACAGGTTTTTTAAATCATTCTATTATAAAATATTATAAAGTAGGGGTGTTTAATGATTAATAATAAACAAAATCCACCAATTTTAGATGTAAATATTCTTTATTTAATCATAGCTTTATTACTAATAACTTTAGGTGCATTAGCTCAACACAGGGAAGTATATACAGGCCTTTTAATAACAGAGTATCTGATAGTACTAATGCCTACCTTATTGTATATAAAATTAAGAGGATTCTCTATAAAACAGGTATTGAGGCTAAATAAAATTAGTTTAAAACAAGCTATTTATGTAATATTAATAGTCATATTATCTTATCCTATTGCCATATTTTTTAATTTTATAGGTATTATGGCGTTAAGTAGATTTGGTCATGTCATACCAAATTCAGTCCCTATACCTTCAACTCAAAGTGAGTTTATACTAGGATTTTTAATCATAGCTTTGTCTCCTGGTATATGTGAAGAGGTTATGTTTAGGGGATTAGTAATGAGTTCTTATAAAAAATTAGGAAAGAAGAAGGCAATTATATACTCTGCAATTTTATTCGGATTGTTCCATTTCAATATTCAAAATCTGCTAGGTCCGATTTTTTTAGGCATAATATTTGGAATTATAGCGTTAAAAACCGACTCTATTTTATCAACAATTATTGGGCATACCATGAATAATACAATAGCCTTAACTATAGGATATAAACTAGGAGGTTTAGAACAAGATCTAGGAGGTGTTTCTTATACAGTAGATGTTTTACCAGAAAGAAATCTTATGATATATAGTTTTGTTAGTCTAGGAGTATTAGCTCTGGTACTCGGTTTTTTGCTATATAAATTGATTAAATCCTTACCAGGTAGTAAGATCGATACTATGGAATTTGATAATACCTATAATGACATATTTGTAAATACTAGAAGAAAAAAGAGCAAATTGAATATAGGAGAAAGAGTGCCAATATTCATATTTACACTAATCTTTATATTTTGGAATTATAAAATATTTTTTACATAAGAATAAAAGAACCCCTCCTAACTAATAATAGACTTTAGGAGGGATTGATGTGGAAAAGAAAAATAAAAATCGCAATAAGAAGTCAAAGAAAAAAGAAACTTTAGAGGATAAATTAAAATATGAAATTGCTGCTGAACTGGGTTTAATGGATAAAATAGGTAAGGTTGGTTGGGGCGGATTAACTGCTAAGGAATCTGGTAAAATAGGAGGATTGATGACAGTTAGAAAACGAAATATGAAAAAGAAAAAACAAGAATAGGTACTACAAGGGGGAAAAAAGGTGTATAAAGATTTTGCATTTTTATATGATCAGTTGATGGCAGATATTGATTATAAAGAATGGTATTTATATATCAAAAATATATTAGCTAGATTTAACAAAGAGCCAAAATCCATATTAGAAATGGCTTGTGGAACAGGCAATTTATCCTACTATTTTGCTAAAGATGGATATGATTTAACATGTTTTGATCTATCATCAGATATGCTAAGCATTGCCTATAATAAGCTTAGGAAGTTTAAAAACATTACTATATTAAATCAAAATATGATAGATTTCAAATTAGATAGAAAATATGACGGCATCCTTTCCATATGTGATAGCATAAACTATATAGTGAATAAGGATGATTTATTGCAAGTTTTTAAAAATGTAAAAAGCCATCTTAATCTTGATGGGATATTTATTTTTGATATAAATTCCCACTACAAACTAAAAGAGATAATTGGGACCAATACTTTCGTTGAAGATAGAGAGGACTTATTATATATATGGCAAAATTATTTTGACGAAAAGAATAATATGGGAGAGTTTTATCTTACTTTTTTTGTAAAGGAAGACAATGGGCAATATAGAAGATTTGATGAAGAACATCTAGAAAAGGCTTATAGAATAGATGAAATAGTTGAATTATTAAAGCTTGCCGATTTTTCTGAAATACATTGTTTTCATGAATTTACTTTTGAAAAGCCTTTTGAAACCAGTGAAAGGGTAAGTTTTGTTGCATTACCCTGATGATGGGATAAATTATTATAGAAAATTTTTTAGAATAATAATGAAATCTTTGGGAATATTATTTGACAAGGATATCTAAATTGTGATAAACTAAGAAAAAGTAGATGATACATAGGACTCATCTATTAAATTGTTGTATTGGAGGAATGTTTTAAATGGTAAAAGGTACTGTAAAGTGGTTTAACGCTACAAAAGGTTATGGTTTTATTTCCACAGAAGAGGGAGAAGATGTATTCGTACATTATTCAGCAATTGAAAGTGATGGATTTAAGACTTTGGAAGAAGGACAAAATGTTGAATTCGAAATAGTTGAAGGAGAAAAAGGTCCTCAAGCTACTAACGTTATTAAACTATAAACCTGATTCTCTATTATATGTTTTATAACAGTAGCAAATTAAGCCCCTTAACAGGGGCTTTAAATATTTTTGTAATAGGAGTATGTTTATGAGAGACTATATTATTAGAGGAATAGATAAAAAAGGAAACATTAGAGTATTCGTAGCTACCTCAACCCAAATGGTAGAAAAAGCAAGAAAGATACATGGGACCTCTCCAACAGCTAGTGCAGCTCTAGGTAGAAGTTTAACAGCAGCAGCTATGTTAGGGATAACCATGAAAGGAGAGAAAGATACATTAACCTTTAAAATAAAGGGAGATGGACCTATTGGCAATATAATATCAGTAGCAAACAATAAAGGTGAAGTAAAGGGATATGTAGATAACCCTTATGCTGACTTACCTAGCAGATCTAATGGTAAGTTAGATGTAGGAGGTGTTGTAGGGAAAAATGGGCAATTAGCAATAATAAAGGATCTAGGATTAAAAGATCCCTATATAGGATATACCAATCTAGTTTCAGGAGAAATAGCAGAAGATCTAGTCCATTATTTTCATATCTCAGAACAACAACCATCAGCCATAAATTTAGGTGTATTAGTAGATAAAGATATATCAATCAGAGCAGCTGGTGGATATATATTGCAGCTCCTTCCAGGAGTAGAAGATGAAGACATAGATAGGATAGAAGGTATACTAAAAAAAGCAAAACCTATATCAACACTAATAGATCAAGGACTAACTCCAGAAGAAGTTATGGAAACCTTATTTGGAGAATTTGAAATGGAAATATTAGATAGAAAACCTATAGAATATAAATGCAACTGTAGTAGAGAAAAAATAGAAGAAGTATTAATAAGCCTAGGCAAAGAGGAGATTCAGAACATAATAGTAGAAGATGAAAAAGCCGAAATAGTATGCCATTTTTGTAACGGGAAATATAACTTTTCTAAAGAAGAATTGATAAATTTAATAGACTAATTATCCCATTTCATATATATGAAATGGGATAATTAGAAAATCTATTGACATTATAAAAGCAATATTGTATACTATCATTTGTGGTCATTACTCGTAAAACAATTAAGCCCAGATAGCTCAGTCGGTAGAGCAGAGGACTGAAAATCCTCGTGTCGGTGGTTCGATTCCGCCTCTGGGCACCAAATATGCGGAAGTGGCTCAGTGGTAGAGCATCGCCTTGCCAAGGCGAGGGCCGCGGGTTCGAATCCCGTCTTCCGCTCCATATGGCGGCATAGCCAAGTGGTAAGGCATAAGTAGGGAGCCCAAATCATGTATTTCGATTTGGTGCGAGTCACTTAGTCGGAGCCGCTAAAACTGGTAGTAAGTTCTTTTATTCACAAATTTCAATATGGCGGCATAGCCAAGTGGTAAGGCAGAGGTCTGCAAAACCTTTATTCCCCAGTTCAAATCTGGGTGCCGCCTCCATAGGAAACCTTCTATTATCCATATAATAGAAGGTTTAATTTTTTGATAAAGTGGTGATAAAATGTCAAGTAATCCGTTTATTCCAAATAAACTAGCTAATACAGTTATAATAGACGGTAGTATATCAAAGGAAATAAAGTCAAACTTAAAAAAGTTAAATCTGAATATTATCCCTACCATTCCCTGTAAAGAAGTAGCAGAACCTATTGCTTATCATCCAGATATAGTTCTACATCCAATAAATCACAATACTTTAATTGTTGCACCAAATGTTTTTGATTATTATGAAGATAAACTATATGGAATGGGTATTAAAATAATAAAAGGTGAAACAAAATTAGATAAAGAGTATCCAAAAGATATTGCATATAATGTAGCAAGAGTAGGTGATTTTGCAGTACATAATTTTAAACATACAGACGAAAAATTAAAATATTATTTAAAAAAAGAAAAACTAGGATTTATTGACGTTAAACAAGGTTATACAAAATGTTCCATGGCTATAGTAGCAAATAATGCAGTTATAACTGCAGATTATTCTATGTATAAAAAATTATCTAACTCTAGTATAGATGTACTATTAGTTAAGCCAGGATACATCGATTTAGAAGGTTATAACTATGGTTTTATAGGTGGAGCAACAGGGAAACTATTCAAGGATATTTTCATATTCTCTGGTAAATTAACTATCCACCCTGATAAAACTAAAATAACAAATTTTGTAAAAAAATATAATAATAAAATACTTTGGTTAAGTGATGAAAATATTATAGATATTGGAACGATAATTAGTCTATATTGCCAATAGAGTAACTCTTTACGCAGTATATACATGTGCTGAGAGTGCATACTAGTATCAAGAAAGGAGTGAAAAGTTGTGAAGGTTCAAATTGCATTAAATAAAGATAAAGATAAAGCTAGAAAAATAATCAATAATTACTTATCCAACAAAAAAGTAAAAATTGAAGAAATAGATTACCAAACAAGGTATTTATTCAATATAACTCCTGTAAAAAATAGATCTTTAAAAGAATTTTATAATAATATTGCTAAAATTATTTTGGACTTAATATTGAACATTTATTCTAAAGATATTATATATAAGCAAATAAAAACTAATTTTAGGAACTTAAAAACCAATGAAAAAAAGAAAGTAATTGAAATAACGAAAGAATTACTTTTAAATGAAGAAAATTTTACTGTAGAAAAAGAGTATATAAATAGCCAAATAAAAAATTATATAATGGATATGTCTTTTATTTCAATAGACGGTTTCATATTATTTAGGTTAAAAGGATTCAATCTTTTTATAAATTTGGTAATAGATAAAGGAGTAGAAGAATTTACTTTAGAGAAAGAATATAGAGAGTTTATTAAAATATTACAATATTTTGTAGAAGCACAGGAACCGAAATATCATCTAGTTAATATTGTATTTGAAGGTAAGAACTACAGATTATTAGATAAAGACAATAAAAAAATAGATAATAATTTCTTTGATGAAGTCATTGCAGAACTAGACAATGTAAATATTAGTGAAGATGACCTATTGATAAGTTCTTTAATAGTGATATCTCCTGAAAATATAGTAATCCATTTAGATGAAGAAAATAAAGAGCGAGATGTAATCAAAATTATTACAGATGTATTCCAAAATAAGGTATATTTTTGTTTAGGATGTGAAAAATGTAAAGGAAAGGTTAAAATAAAACAAGATTAACAAAAATGAAGCTAAAAGATTGAAAAAGCTTCATTTTTATGTTATTTCTGTTTGAAAATAATTGTTTAAATGATATTATAATAATAAATCATTTTATGTTTGGAGGTATACATATGAGTAGAGAAACAATAAAGCCATCTATATTAGCTGGATTTATGGAACTTATCCCATCGGAACAAATATTATTTAACAAAATGATGGACACCATTAGAGAAAACTATGAGAAATTTGGATTTTTGCCCATTAATACACCAGTAATCGAAAAAGCAGAAGTATTGTTAGCTAAAGGCGGCGGAGAAACAGAACAACAAATATATAGATTTGAAAAAGGAGATACAGACTTAGCTTTAAGGTTTGATCTAACTGTACCCCTTGCTAGATACGTAGCTCAACATTTTTCAGAACTAACTTTTCCCTTTAGAAGATATCATATAGGTAAGGTATATAGAGGAGAAAAAGCTCAGAGAGGAAGATTTAGAGAATTTTATCAATGTGATATAGATATAATTGGTAACAACACCTTAGATATTATTAATGATGCGGAGATTCCTAGTATAATTTATTCAACTTTTAAAGATTTAGGATTTGATTCCTTCGTAATAAAAATCAATAATAGAAAAGTTCTAAAGGGTTTTTTCCAATGGTTAGGAATACAGGATTCAACAGAAATACTAAGAACAGTAGATAAACTAGAGAAAATTGGTATAAATGGAGTTATAAAAGAATTAGAAGAACAAGGTTTAGCAACGACTATCATAGAAAAAATATTGGAATTTATACGGTTCGAAGGAACTAATGAAGAAAAACTTAATAGCTTGGAAAGCTTAAAAATTGATAATGAAATTTTCAATGAAGGATTAAAAGAATTAAAAGCAGTAAATCATTATGTAGAATTATTTGGAGTACCTGAAGACAATTATTCCATAGATTTAACTATAGCAAGAGGATTGGACTATTATACAGGTACTGTATATGAAACTTTCCTAAAGGATTATCCTCAAATAGGTAGTATCTGTTCTGGTGGAAGATATGATAATTTAGCTGAATACTATACAAAACAAAAGCTTCCAGGAGTAGGAATATCTATTGGTCTTACTAGATTGTTCTATCAATTAAATGAAGCAAAACTAATAGATGTAGAAGACAATTCTTTGACCAAAGTTATAATAATACCAATGAAAGGATACTTAGAAAAAGCAGTAGAAATAGGAAAGGTACTTCGAGAAAAAAATGTGAATACTCAAATATATTTGGAAAAGGCAAAAATGGGGAAAAAATTTGGTTATGCAGATAAGTTAAATATCCCTTATACTATTATTATCGGAGAAGAAGAAGTAAAACAGAACAAATATACTCTAAGAAATATGAAAACAGGCGACCAGACTATGCTATCTATAGAGGAGATATTATCTAATCTTAAGGAATAAATATAAAATTATGAATAAAACTTGAATAACTGGGTATATTGTGTTAAAATAAGTAATCAAATCAATATTTAAAGACGTTGATGGGAAGAGTAGGTTATTTAAACTAATCAGAGAGTGGAGTGCCTTTGGCTGAAAGCCTCCTTTAGAATGAATAGCTGAAGACCACCCCAGAGTCGTATCCTAAACCAATAGGCATAAGGATATCCGCAAATTTGCGTTATTTAAATGGAGCACCAAATAGGGTGGAACCACGGGAGTTAACCTCTCGTCCCTGCATTATGCAGAGACGAGAGGTTTTTTTAATTATATATATGGAAAGGAGAAAAAAATGGAAAAGATAAAAATAACTTTACCAGATAATTCAATAAGAGAATATAACAAAGGCGTGTCAGTATTAGAAATAGCAAAAGACATAAGTGAAGGATTAGCTCGAGTACCAGTAGGTGCAGTAGTAAATGGTAAGACAAAAGGAATGCAGGAGGCTATCAAAGAAGATGCCAATATAAAAATAGTTAAATTTGAGGACAAGGAAGGCAAGGAAATATTCTGGCATACATCAGCCCATATAATGGCTTTAGCAGTTCAAAGGCTATTTCCAGATGTAAAATTTGCCATAGGACCTGCTATAGAAGATGGCTTCTATTATGATTTTGATACGGAACATAGATTTACTCCTGAGGATTTAGAAAAAATAGAAAAGGAAATGGCTAAAATCGTTAAAGAAAATCATGAATTAGAAAGGTTTGTTATGCCAAGGGATGAAGCTCTAGAGTATTTTAAAGAAAAAGGAGAAGTATATAAAGTTGATTTAATTGAAAATCTTCCAGAAGATGAACAAATATCCTTTTATAAATTAGGTGAATTTACAGATCTATGTGCTGGACCTCATCTATTGAATACTAAAAAAGTTAAAGCGATCAAATTACTGAGTATAGCGGGAGCATATTGGAGGGGCGATGAAAAGAACAAAATGCTTCAAAGGATCTATGGTACAACATATGAAAAGAAAAAAGATTTAGAAGCCTATATTCATAGATTAGAAGAAGCTAAGAAGAGAGACCATAGAAAACTAGGAAAAGAACTAGATTTATTTAGTATCCATGAAGAAGGACCAGGATTTCCTTTTTTCCATCCGAAAGGTATGATAATAAGAAATATTTTAGAGGACTTTTGGAAAGAAGAGCATGTTAAAAGAGGTTATGGAGAATTAAAAACTCCTATTATATTAAATGAAGATTTATGGCAACAATCGGGTCATTGGGACCATTATAAAGAAAACATGTATTTCACAGAAATCGATGAAGAAGAATATGCCATTAAACCTATGAATTGTCCAGGATCTATTTTAGTTTATAAATCTAAAATGCATAGCTATAGAGATCTGCCTTTAAGATGGGGTGAATTAGGATTAGTTCATAGACACGAACTTTCTGGAGCTCTCCATGGGTTAATGAGAGTAAGAAGCTTTGTTCAAGATGATGCCCATATATATGCGCTACCGTCACAAGTAAAGGAAGAGATAATTAAAATAATCGATTTAGCTGATTATATATACAGTGTTTTTGAGTTCAAATATCATGTAGAACTATCTACAAGACCTGAAAATTCAATGGGTACTGAAGAACAATGGGAATTGGCAACTAATAGTCTAAGAGATGCTCTAGAAGAAAAAGGAATTGACTATATTTTAAACGAAGGAGATGGAGCCTTCTATGGACCAAAGATTGACTACCATCTAGAGGATGCTATAGGTAGAACTTGGCAATGCGGTACAATCCAATTAGATTTTCAAATGCCTGAAAGATTTGATCTAACCTATGTAGCAAAGGATAACGAAAAGAAAAGGCCAGTAATGCTTCATAGAACAATCCTTGGTAGTATTGAAAGATTCATGGGGATATTGATAGAGCACTATGCAGGGAAATTCCCAGTATGGATTGCACCAGTTCAAGCCACAATCCTTCCAATTTCTGATAAATTTAATGATTATGCTTATGAAATCAAAAAGGAAATGGAAGATAAAGGCCTTAGAATAGACATTGATGATAGAGCTGAAAAAATAGGTTATAAAATTAGAGAGGCTCGACTTCAAAGGATTCCTTATATGTTAGTGGTAGGTGAAAAAGAAGTAGAAGGAAGACTTGTATCCGTAAACAAAAGGGATGAAGGAGATATAGGACAATTTAAACTAGAACAATTCATAGAAAGGGTACTAGAAGAAATAGAGAATAAAAAATAGAATACAAAATGTAGGGGCAGACCCACGTGTCTGCCCGCTTTACATTTATGAATCTATATGTTTTATATTTATGTTGCACAATCCATTGGCTTTTCATATATTTTAAATATATGGTCTAATTCTTCACTATTAATTGTTTCTTTTTCCATTAAAGTATTAGAGATATGGTGTAGTATATCTTTATTTTCTGTTAGTATTTTTATTGCCCTTTTATATCCTTTATCTAAAATATTCTTTATTTCAATTCTCAATACTTCATAATTATGCTTAATGTAATGTTCATCTACAGCCATAGGACCTAAAGAACTCATACCATAGCTGCATACCATCTCCCTAGCAATATTAGTTGCCTTATTTAAATCATCCTTTGCTCCTGTTGTAACTTCATTGAAAATCAACTGTTCTGCTGCTCTACCTGCTAGTAAAGTTGTTATCTTGTTCATCAATTCTTGTTCTGTCAATAAATATCTATCTTCATCCGGGAATTTTAGAACATATCCTAAAGCTTGACCTCTAGGAATAATAGATATTTTTTGAACCATTTCCGTCTTAAGTATTTTTGCAACTAAAGCATGCCCAGCTTCATGAATAGAAACAGTTTTTTTCTCTTTTAAAAGAACAGTTGGATTTTTTACTTCCAATCCTGCTAATACTCTTTCTATAGCTGCATCAAATTCCTCTATGCTAATCTTGTTTTTATTGTTTCTGACAGCTATAATAGCGGCTTCGTTAGCTATATTAGCTAACTCTGCTCCAGATAGGCCATGAGTTTTTTTTGCAATATCCACTATATTTATTGTTTTGTCTAAAGGTTTATTCTTGGTATGGACTTCTAAAATCTGCTCACGAGCTTTCATATTTGGATTTCCTACAAAGATATGTCTATCAAACCTCCCTGGCCTAAGCAAAGCTTCATCTAATAAATCCAATCTATTGGTTGCACCAATTACAATGACAGTTTCATTGGTATTGAACCCATCTAATTCTACTAAAAGCTGATTTAAAGTTTGATCTTTTTCATTATTAGATTCTAAATTTCTTTTAGTGCCAATTGCATCAATTTCATCGATGAATATAATACTTGGCGCTTCCTTTTTAGCCTTTTCAAACAAAGTACGAACCCTTTTAGCACCAACACCAACGTATTTTTCAACAAATTCAGAACCGCTTGCATATAGGAAAATAGAATTGGTTTCACCAGCTACTGCCTTTGCTAACAAAGTTTTTCCTGTACCTGGAGGACCATAGAATAGTATTCCTTTTGGAATTTTGGCTCCCATTTTTCTATATTTACTTGAGTTATTAATAAAATCTATAGTTTCTTGAAGTTCCTCTTTTATTTCATCTAATCCTGCTACATCTTTAAATGAAATATCAGGTTTATCTTTTTCTTTATTAACCATTTTTTCATTAGACAAAACAGAGGGAACTAATTGAGGCTTAGAACCAGATTTCATATAATAAATGAATAGTATTATAGTAATAGCCCAAATAGCTACCCTATCTCCCATTCTTACTCTACTCAATCCTGGTGATGGATAATACTTATCAAATAGAAGCACGGTAGAACCAATAATGCTAATTATCAAAAGCAAAAATATTAGCTTTTTTCTTTTCAAACTATCCCCACCTTTTTCTATATTTCTAAATATAGTGTAACCATTTACATTTTTAATATAAAAAAAAATGATAAAAGTTGAATGAAATTCTATAAATGGATATAATATTATTAATGAATAAAAATGAGGTGATCTAATGGAGTTTATCAAATTAGTAGAAAGTTATAAAGAAGATATAATTAAATCTACC
>NZ_DATHXO010000145.1:0-3287 GCF_035459645.1 Schnuerera sp. | reverse complement strand
AGGCTAAAGCTGAAGTAATTGATATAGAAAATAGATATAGATTATTTGCAAAAGCAGAAGCATTTTTAATAGAGGAAGCTTTTATAATTCCATATGCAGTAGGTGGAGGAGGTTATTCTGCTTCTAGATTGAATCCATTTGAATCTTTGTATTCACCTTTTGGAGTTTCAGCAGAAAGATTTAAAGGACAAAAAATAATGGAGAAACCAATGAATTCAGAGCAATTTACAGAAGCACTTGAAATATGGGAAAAAGAAAGAGCAGAGGCTTTAAAGGATGCAGCTGAATAATAATGGACAATTATGTAGGGCGGCCTTTTGGCCGCCTGACAACAAGGAAGGAGGACCAGTATGTTAAAATATTCCTTTAAAAGGTTATTTCAATCTTTAATAACATTGTTTATTGTAATAACTGTTGTATTTCTTCTTATGCGACTAATGCCAGAGGAAGGTTATTTTGGTGATGGATATGAAAAGTTGGATGAGGTACAAAAAGAAGCAATATTGACTAGCATGGGACTTAGAGATCCTATGCATATTCAGCTTAAAAACTTTTATTATGATCTTTTATCTGGAGATTTAGGAGAATCAATAATTTATCGACCTAAAGTGCCTATAGCTGAAATTCTAAAAAGCAAAATTCCATATTCAGTACGTTTTGGATTAGCTGCCATGGCAATTTCTTTAATTTTTGGAGTATCATTAGGTATTACTATGTCTAGAAGTAAAAACCAATTTTGGGACAAAATAGGTACAGGATATATAGTATTTATTAATGCAGTTCCTGCTGCAGTATATTATTTATTTTTGCAATTATACGTAACGGATATTTTAAAACTTCCCATTTTATTTAATCCAGATAGACCTATTAGTTGGATTTTGCCAGCTATCTCCATGTCTCTAGGTGGAACTGCTTCTTATGCAATGTGGATGCGACGGTACATGGTTGATGAGCTAAATAAAGACTATGTAAAACTAGCAAGGGCGAAAGGTTTAAGAGATAAATCTATAATGGTAAAACATGTACTTCGGAATGCTTTCGTTCCTATGGTCCAATATCTGCCTACTTCTCTATTGTTTACTATATCCGGTTCAATATATATAGAATCCTTATATTCTATACCAGGAATGGGGGGTCTTCTAGTAGATGCTATTCAACGGCAAGACAATACATTAGTTCAAGCTTTGGTACTCATATATTCATCTATAGGGATAATAGGATTATTCTTAGGTGATGTTTTAATGGCAACCTTAGATCCAAGGATTAAGTTGGAAAGAAAGGCAGGTGCTAGATAATGGATAAATCTCTATTTGAATTTGCAGCATATGATGGGACTAAAGCTGAAAGAACTGGATACTCAAATTATTCCTATTGGCGTTCTACTGTTCAAGTATTTATGAAAAACAAAGTGGCTGTATTCTTATTGTTTTTAATGATAACAGTACTAACTTTTACAATGATACAACCTTATTTACCAGGGCAAAAATCTCCAACAAAAATCCATATAGATGAGGCTACAGGTATGCAATTAAGGAATAATCCTCCTGATTCTGAATTTTGGTTTGGAACCAATTCCATTGGTCAAGATCTTTGGGCGCGTATATGGAGTGGTACTAGGACTTCATTGTTAATAGGTTTTTTTGTAGGATTGTATGAAGCCATAATTGGGATTATCGTTGGAGCTTTGTGGGGATACGTTAGACGTTTGGAATCTTTTATTACTTCAGCATATAACGTTTTAAACAATATACCCACTACAATAGTTTTAATACTTTTAACATACATAATGAAGCCTAGCGTATTTACTATGATTTTTGCCATGTGTATGACTGGATGGTTAAACATGGCCCGATTTGTTAGGAATCTAATAGTCATTATTAGAGATAGAGAATATAATCTTGCTTCCAGATGTTTAGGCACACCAACTAATAGAATAATTACTAAAAATTTATTACCCTATTTAGTTTCTGTAATTATGTTAAGAATGGCATTGGCAATTCCTGCTGCCATAGGTTACGAAGTTTTTTTAACTTACATTGGATTAGGACTTCCTATAAGTATTCCATCCTTAGGAAATTTAATCAATGAAGGCAGAAGAGTAATGGGAGTACCATCTTTACGTTACCAATTAATTTTTCCAGCAGTAGTACTTTCTATAATAACCATATCTTTCTATGTAATAGGAAATGTATTTGCAGATGCTTCTGACCCAAGGAATCACGTATAGGAGGTGGATTAGATGACAAATTCTGATGTGATACTATCTATAAAAGATTTGGTAGTTAAATTCAATTTAAGAGGAAAAATATTAACTGCTATAAGGGAAGCTTCTTTGGATCTTTATGAAGGAGAAAGTTTAGCTATTGTAGGAGAATCTGGAGCCGGTAAATCTGTATTTACTAAAACTTTCATGGGACTATTAGATGCTAATGGGTGGATAGATTCTGGAAATATATTATATAATGGAGAAGACTTGGCTAAATATAAAACAGAAGAGGATTGGATTAAAATCAGAGGAAGAGAATTTGCTATGGTTTTTCAAGAACCTATGACTTCGTTAAATCCTCTAAAGACAATAGGAAGTCAAGTAGAAGAGGCTGTAGTTTTGCACCAAGGTTTAAAAGGAGACCATGCAAAGGAAAAGGTAATTGAGATACTTAATGATGTAGGTATAAATGAACCAAGAAGAAGATATAACCAATATCCTCATGAATTTTCTGGGGGAATGAGACAAAGGGTTGTTATTGCAATTGCAGTAGCTTGTAATCCTAAAATACTTATATGTGATGAACCTACTACAGCATTAGATGTAACCATACAAGCCCAAATATTAAATCTACTTAAAAATTTACAAAAGAAATATAGGTTGACGACCATATATATAACTCATGATTTAGGGGTAGTAGCAAATATTGCAGATCGAATAGCAGTAATGTATGCAGGAGATATAATAGAGGTAGGAACTTGTGAAGAAGTATTTTATAATGGGCAACACCCATATACTTGGGCATTACTTTCTTCATTGCCACAGCTAGGAATTAAAGGAGAGCCTTTATATTCCATAAAAGGAACACCACCAAATTTATTTAATGAAATAAAAGGAGATGCCTTTGCCCCTAGAAATGAAAAGGCTTTAAAAATAGATTTTGTCGAAAGGCCCCCTTATTTTCAGGTGAGTCCTACTCATAAAGCTCGAACTTGGTTACTTGACCCTAGAGCGCCGAAAGTTGAACCACCAGAATCTATAAGAAATTTAAGGAGACAATGGCAGGTGAAGGCAAATGGCT
>NZ_DATHXO010000144.1:0-4146 GCF_035459645.1 Schnuerera sp. | reverse complement strand
GCAGCATTACCAGTAATAGAACTTAGAGGGGCATACCCGTAGGAATAGCTATGGGATTATCTCCTATACATGCTACTGTTATTGGTTTCATAGGTAGTATGATACCTGTACCAATACTTTTATTTAGTATTAGGCCAGTATTTAATTATTTAAGAAAAACAAAATTATTTAGAAATATAGTAGACAAGCTAACCAATAGATCCATGAAAAATAGTGATAAGGTACAAAAATATGGATTTTGGGGACTCATACTAATAGTAGCTGTTCCTCTTCCTGGCACAGGAGTATGGAGTGGGACTTTAATAGCAGCATTATTAGATATGAGATTTAAGAGAGCCTTTCCAGCTATACTAATTGGAAATCTAATAGCAGCAATTGCTATTATGACACTAAGCAATGGAGTAGTTAAGGTGTTTTCTTAATATACATAATGGAAAGTATATTGAAGATAGAGTATATAAAGTAAAAGGCTTAATAGAAAAACCTAATGTAGAAGATGCACCATCAAATATAGCTATATTAGGAAGATATATAATCAATCCTAATATATTCAAAATACTAGAAAACACAAAACCAGGCAAAGGTGGAGAAATCCAACTAACAGACGCCCTAAAAGAACTAGCAAACCAAGAAGCCATGTATGCATATAACTTTTCAGGAAGAAGATACGACGTTGAAGACAAACAGGGATTCCTAGAAGCAACTGTAGAATATGCACTAAGAAGAGATGATTTAAAATTGTTAGTCTAAAAGAGGGCAAAACTCAGAAATCAGGAAGCATTAAATTGAATAAGGCTGCCCAAAAATCCCTAGAAGAACTTTTAGAAAGTTTAGATACCTATGATATGGACGACTACATCTTTAAGTCTAGAGAAGGCAATAATAGACCTATTACTCGTCAACAAGCCTTAAATGTTATAAAAGATGCAGCAGAGGCAATTAGAGTTAAAGAAAATGTAGGCACACACACTTTGAGAAAGACTTGGGGTTGTCATGCATGGAAGAGTGGATATAGTCCTGCCTTGATCATGGAGACATTGAACCATAGCAACCTAGTGGCTATAATTAAAGGGTTATGAAAACTAGATTGTATTTATATAAAAATATCTAAAAAGGGAGTGAAACGATGGAATACTTTGAAAAACTGGATTTATATCAAAATACTATTAATGAGTTAAGACCATTTGAGGGTGAAATGCTAAAGCAGATAAAAGATTTTTATCGTGTCGGATTAACATGGACATCAAATGCACTAGAGGGTAATTCTTTGACTGAAAGTGAAACAAAAGTTTTAATAGAAGATGGACTAACCATTGGAGGAAGACCTCTTAGAGATATGTTTGAAGCAGTGGATCATGCAAAGGCTTATAATTATATGTTTACACTTATTAGAAATAAAGAAATTATAGAAAAAGATATCCTCTATTTGCATAAATTATTTTATCAAAATATTGATGAAGAGTATGCAGGCAGATATCGTGATATTCCAGTATTTATTTCTGGTTCCAATTATCCAGTTAGTAAAGTAGAAAATATTCAAAGTGAAATAGAGGGTCTATGTAAATGGATAAATACAGAAAGAAAAAAATATCATCCAGTAGAATTTGCAGCTATTCTTCAAAAGAAATTTGTATTTATTCATCCTTTTAAAGATGGAAATGGTAGGGTAGCAAGGTTATTGATGAATACATCATTAATACAAGAAGGATATCTTCCAGCATTAATTCCACCGATTTTGAGAAATGAATATATTTCACTCCTTGAAAAAGCACATGAAGATGATAGCTTATTTATAAGTTTTATTGCAGAAAGAGAAATAGAATCACAAAAGGATTTTCTAAGGCTTCTTCATATTCCATTGCCTAAGTTAGAGCAAGATAATAATGGGATAAGGATGGAATAATAGGGCAACGGTGCCTGTCACTTAACTTATTAACTCTATAAGAAAGAATAATTTTTTTAACAGAGTCAAAGAAAAAGAAAATATATTGCCATTTACCATTAACCTTATCTGCATAGTTTAAAACAGTTTGATGAGAAATATTAACACCATGAATATCTCTCATTATCGAAGCAGTTTGTCTTGAAGACATTTGATAATTAACATAATAAGACATAATTAATCCTAAAGTATGAGATGAAACCATTATCTTAGGTAGATTGATTTTAATCTTAACAAGACTAACATTACTAAGAGGTTTAAAATCAAAATTAAACTCTCTAAATATATATCTAACCTTATATTTGTGAGAATTATTTTTGAAATCTAATTTTTCTTTCTTTGACATAGGCTCAATATTATTTTTATAAAATTGTGTAAAATAAATGGGTTGAGTCAAAAAGTGAGCTAATATTTTTGACAATACCATAATAATTTTGGAGGTGATGTTATGAAAGATATAGAAATGAGTATAAGCCTAAAATGTAGTACTTGTGGCAATGATCAGTTTTCGCTTAAAATAAAGTAAATGATGAAGAATTACAAATTGCCCATATAACGGAAAGTTTCGTAAGTTGCCTATATAACGGAAAGTTTCGTAAGTTGCCTATATAATGGAAAGTTTTAATATCTATGATATAATAAAATTAATATATTATAGAAAGGTTGTTTACAGTGCAAAATTTTAATTTAGTAGCTATTATTGGAGATATAATAGATTCAAGGAATATTGAAGATAGAAGCCAAATACAAGAAAAGTTAAAAAAAATATTAAGAGATGTAAATATAAAATATAAAGAATATGTTATATCTAAATGGACTATTACTTTAGGAGATGAATTTCAAGCATTAATAAAACCTAATTTAGAGATATTTAAAATATTAGATTATATATCTTATAAGATGGATCCTATTAAGATAAGGTTCGGAATGGGATTAGGTGAAATATACACGAATATTAATTATGAAAAAAGCATAGGAGCAGATGGACCGGCATATTGGAATGCAAGAGATGCTATTGAGATTATTCATGATAATAATAATTATGGTAATAGTAAAATATCATATAAAAGTAAAAATAAAAATGATGAAATTATAAACAATCTTTTAAACTATACAGACTGGATGAAAGAAAACTGGACTAATACTCAAAGAGAGGTTTTATATGCTCTTCTAGAGAATAACATATATAATGAAAATTTCAAACAAAAGTTATTAGCGAAAGAACTCGGTATATCAGAATCTGCAATGTCGAAAAGAGTTAGAACTAGTGGGATAAGACTTTATTTATCAAGCAGAAATAGTGTTGCCAAAGAAATTGCTAAGTAAGGGGGAGATCAAAATAGGAAGTTGGACGGCTTTTCTATATGTTTTTTATTTTTTCATAGAATATTATTTATTTCTAGGTAATAGCTTTGATGATATTCAAAACAGAAAAGGACTAATAAAACATATATTACAATTGCTAATAGGGTGTCTAATTCTAATTATAATAAATTATAGAAATATACTTTACATAATAATTTATTTTATATTACACTTAATTATTGATAATTTTATAAAGTGGTTAAATGTAAGAGTAAAAAGAAAAAATATGATATACTTACTTTACCAGGGATTACATATTATACTTATATATTTGATTGGCAAAATATTAGTAGATAAACATGTAAACTTCTTACAATTTATTTCAAGTGAATTATTAAGAGGGGCTTTATTTATAATTGTTATTTTAAAACCTGTTAATACTAGTTTTAAAATATTATTTCAAAAGTATGCTCCTGAAGAATCTGACGACGGCAGAAACACGGTAGAAGGTGCAGGGGCTGTAATTGGAAACTTAGAAAGATTATTAATAGCTATACTTATGTATTATAATCAGTTTGGAGCGATAGGCTTAGTGTTTACAGCCAAATCTGTAGCAAGATTTGATAAAATCTCAAAGGATCCAGTCTTTGCAGAATATTATTTAATAGGCTCACTATATAGTATAATTTCTGTTTTAGTATTCTATGGCATAATTATTTACTAATAGAAATATATAAGGTTAAACCTCCGTCTCCGATATCAATTTACTAGTTTATACCAACATTTAGTTTTATCCCATGAAAGGGAAAAACGGAGTACTTATGCAAACGGTTTATTCAAATATATTATAGTGCAGCTTCATTTGGTCAACCATGAATGAGGTGGCTGTGCCTGTCACT